>JBHLQA010000034.1:0-14529 GCA_048885285.1 Candidatus Odinarchaeota archaeon | reverse complement strand
GGATGGAGGTTACCGGTGGATTATGGAGAAGGTTGCCTCCATTGAATATCAGGGAAGGAGAGCAATCTTGGGTGACTTTCTGGATATCACCGAGCGCAAGCAAATGGAATGTAAGCTCCTACATGCGGCTGAAGAATGGAGGACGACTTTTGACTCAATTAAGGATTTTATTTTCATTGTTGATAAATGTTTTTGTAATAAAGTATCCAACTAAAGTATTGTTTGAATCTTTTAATATGTATAATTCGTAGTCATTTAAAGGATGTTTAGTAAATCGCCAATTTAGATACTCCGCGTTTTTAATAATGTGGTTTCCATTTTCCCGATTTACCTCGATTTCATTTATTGAATTGGGTAATTCATCAACTTTATTAATAGAAAAAATATCCGCAGATTGGTTTTCAAAAGATGAATTTTTATTTAGGTCTTTAATAAACATCGTCTTTTTCTCACAGAACTCCCAAGAAAATTTTTTAAAATATAATCCACAATTATAAATTTCATTTGGGTAACCATAAAAGAATAAAAATCCTTTTTCAGCAAGCAAATTATACATAGTTTTGGCAAGATATATAAATAATCCTTGACCTCGATAATCAACATCCAGTATAGCAGTTGAACCCAATACACATTCATATTTTTGACCATTAATTGACACATACTTTTTTTGCCCACAGTATTGTCCAATTAAGCGATCCTTATCCCACAGAGATAAAGAAAAGGTCTCAAAAGGATGTTCATAGAAAAACCAATGCCAAAATTCTTCATTCCAATCTTTATGAAATACTTCTCTAAAGAGAGTAACTAATTTTGGAATGTCTTCTTTAAATAAATCTCTTAACTCGTATTTTTTTAGATTATCATTTAATTCAATATCGAATAACATAATTTATCATGTAAAGTATAAAGATTAATAAATAAATGAAGAAAACAAAAAAATTATCCTTTAATATCCAAAAGTTCTTTAGCATAAGCCATTTTTTCTTCTAACTGTCCAGTTCTGTGTATCATTATTCGTTGAGCTTGTGGTGAACCCGCACCGTGCATAGATTCTCCTTTATAACTTACAGATCCAAGACCCATTGATATATTTTCTATAAACCTAAGGACTTTAAAGCGATCTTCAATATTAACATCCTCACATGTTGTCAAATATTTCTTCATTAAAGGTCCCACCCTCTCATCTTTAAGATCTTTAGCGGAAGGTAATGTACAAATAATCCCGCCAGCAACATCATCTACAATTCTAGCTATTTTATAGGGAATTTTAGTGACCATTAATTTACAGACATTTGATAACAACATATCCATCTCATAATTACCTGCTTCTCGTTGGAATCCGTGTGCACTACATGCATAACCACAGCTCCAGAGGATCTCGTTTTGATAAATCATATCTACCAACTTTTCCTTTATAACAGGTTTTTCAATTATACCATTGTATTTCGCAGATAATGCCGTAGCACCAATTATCACATCTCCAACTCCAGGTTTGCATCCACCATATGATTGTCTATGATAGCCAGCAAACCTATTTACAAGGGTCCCCGCAAATTCTGTTTCCCCATCAAGAAATATATTTTCGTATGGTATGAAAATATCATCAAAAATAACAAATAATTCATGTGCTCCATATTTGAAATTGCCGACATCTAAGTTTCCCTCTTCCAGCTTTCGAGTGTCAGACGATTGTCTTCCATAAATTAAGGTTAATCCTTTTTGATCTGCAGGCATTACAAAACAAATAGCGTACTTTTTTTCATGAGGTCGTAATGCCATAGTTGGCATAACGATGCAATAATGTGCTCCTAGTAATCCTGTTAAATGGATTTTAGCACCTCTTACAATAACCCCTTCTTCATTCCTATCAACGATATGAAGGTATGAATCTGGATTGATCTGATCATCGGGTCTTTTACTACGGTCTCCTTTAGGGTCCGTTAGTGACCCAACCACGGTTAAGTCTTCAGATTGTACTTTAATCCAAAATTTCTTAAAACGATCATGGTAATTTGTGCCATATTTCTTATCAACCTGATAAGTCAGGCTATATAGGGCATTACCGGCGTCCCAACCCGCACATCGCTGGAAACAAGTCGCGATCTTTCGAGCAATCATTCTCTGCATCGTTATTTTAGTTGTCAAATCTTCAATAGATTGGTGAATATGAGAGAATCTATTTATAATTTCACCCGTTAAATGAGATGTGGTCAACATTAAATCCTTGTATTCTTCTTTTTGTGCTAACTCGTAAGTAATTTTTACTGAATTAATAGTTGGGATGATTATTGGATGTGTCCAGTAATTCTTTATTTTTTCTCCGAAGAGGTATAAATTAAGATCTGGTTTTTTAATACTCTCAAAGTATTCTTCTGGAGTTTTTAAAGGCATAGAAAACATGTTTTTATTTTATTAATAAATTAAATGTCTTTAAATTAATAAAACATTTTGATAAGTTTGATAAAGCAATTAATTTAGTAAATTGAAAATAAATAAGAAAAAAATTTATCCTTTCTTAATTTAGAAAAATATAAGTTTTTTTTATAATTTCTCATCTTAAGAACTAATATTCATATTCATTTAATTCTCGGAGTGGAATTCTAATTTGTCAATTCTATTTTTAGGAGCACATCCAGATGATATCGAATTAGGATGTGCAGGAACTATCTGTTATTATCTTCAAAAAGGATTCGAAATTTATTGCTATCACTTGACTAATGGAGTATATAGCGATATAAATGGAAATTCTGTTCGAGATTTTGCAGAAATTCAAGATACGACAGAAAAAAGCTTAGGTTTATTAGGAGTTAAAAAAGAAAACATAAGATTTACTGATGTGCAAGCTACAGAATTAAAAGTTAATAAAGAACGTATATCAGAACTACAAAAATTTATTGTTGAAAAAAACATTGAAGTTATCTTTACTCATCCGGATCCAGATACTTATCATCAAGATCATAGAGCAGCGCATAATATATCAATGGCAAGTGCACGCAGGTTTGTTAATAATATATTTCTATTTGAAATAATGTTCAATTTTGCATCTGGATTAATGATTCCAAATTATTATATCGATATTTCCAATTACATAGAAAAAAAGACAGAGGCTTTACGTTTACATAAAACAGAATATAAAAAATTTGGCGAAGAAATGTGGATTGATTCAATTATTACCTTAGCTAAGTATCGGGGGATGCAGGTAAATGCTAAATATGCTGAGGCTTTTTATGTATTGAAATATTGCCTCAAGTAACTCTCTATTTTATTTATATCAATTTTATTTAAAGTTGGAGTTAATGGCCTAATTTGAAATATCTTCATTATAAATCATTTTTATAATTATTTATTAGCATTTCTAAAAATCCAATAATTTCATTAAAAAACTTTTTTTGAGAAAAAAATTCAGATTTCTTTAAAGCAGATAATCCTATTTCACTTAAAAGGGATTCATTGTCAATTACTTCTTCTATTTGTTGAGCTAAAATATCAGGTTTATTTTCTCTTAAAAGCCAGCCACTTTTCTTGTGATCTATAGAATCTTCCATTCCTGATGCACGAGAAGCAATTACAGGAACACCACACGACATAGATTCTAGAGGAACGGATGCTTGGGATTCAGATCTAGAGGGGGTAACAACTATCTTAGATCTGTTTATGTAGTGAGGTAACGAATCATGATTCACAAATCCCTCGAAAATTATCTCGTGTTGTCTAACTTGCCGAGCATATGCTTGCAACTCTTTTTTTAGAGGTCCTCGCCCGATTATTAATATCCTTCTCTTTTGTATAAGTAGCTTTATTGAATCAATTAAAATATCAATTCCCTTTTCTATAGATAAACGACCTATAAACAAAATATCAATATCTTTGGAAATACCATTAATTGGCTTAAAAAGCTCAGTATTTACTGCATTATATTTAATAAATGTTCTTTCAGGGGAAGCTCCATCTCTCAATACCAACATTCTATTATATTTGGAAACAACTATTACATAATACATGTTTCTAAAGGCAAACAGGTTTGAATGTAAGAATATTCTTGTTTCAAGCCAATTATATGGATTTCCTGTTACGATTCTATCCCTAATGACATCTTGGATTACTAAAGCCGTAGGAATATGTTTTTTTTTTCCGAAAGGAGCAACAGCATAAGAAGGAACCGATCCATGACATACAATTAAATCGATTTTTTCTTTTTCTGTAATTTTTCTGAGCGAGAAAAATGTTTTTAAGGTAAATGTTAATTGGCTGGATAGGTTTCTAAGACCGTAAAGAAAAATCGGTTTAATAGGTATTATATGTAGTTTTTTATTGTATTTTTTAAATTGATATAAGTGAGACATATATATAACATCAGTAAGTACAATTACTCGGTGACCTGCTTTTAATAGCGCTAATGATTCTTGTCTGGAGCGCTTCATCACACCACCATGAGTAAAAAAATTCTGACAAATTTGAACAATAAGCATGTTTATTGAATCTTTTATTCCTTTTTTCTTCTTACTTTATTTACAATTTAAGAAACAATTTTTCTTTAAATGCATTATATTAGAAAAATAAGACAGATTTAAAATTTTTATGCAAATAATTAGATTGAAAGATCTTTTTGAAAATTAGGCAATAAACAAATATCATGGAAAAAACTAAGTATTTGAACAATATTATTTGCTCTGTTCAGAATTTTAAGTTCTTAATCTCTTATTCCTTTAAAATGTCCTATGGATTTTGCTCGGTTAGCAAGTTGTGTGATGCTAGCTTTAACTCTCGATAAATTTAACAAGTACTCTGATAAAGATAATATGAGAAAATATTTTATAGTTCTATATGATTTTTCTTTTAAAGTAATTAGTTTTTTAAAATTAAGGAGAAAATTTATTGGTGGGAATAAACAAGATAAAAAACTTATAAATAATGTAATTAAAATTAGTCTCCTATCATCATCATGTAATTGAAAAAATGCTCTAAACCAACGATTTTGATCCCTCATAAAATCTTTAATATTACTTGGTCTTGGAGTAATTACATAGGTTTTTTTAACAAAACCTATTGATTTTTCATTTTTTTTAAGAATAATACCCATATAATGATCAACACCTGCAGTACTTTTGTTAGTAAAGAGATTTTTTATACCAATTTCATTAATAAGATCTCTCTTTAGAGAGATTGTGGCTGCCCCGAATAAAGAATTTAAATTATTTGGATTTTTTGCCCATATTTTCTTATTCAAAATATAATATTTATACCAAAAACTTCTTCTACTTATCATTGGATAGTAATTACAATTAACCACATCATTTGTCTTTAATGCATCTACTATTTCAATTAGAAGATTTGGAGTAACAATAGTATCAGCATCGATTAGGGTTATATAATCTCCCTTAGAGCTCTTAATTCCTTTAATTAGTGCACCTGATTTATATTCTTTGGGATGTTGTTTAAGAATAATTTTGTTTTTGAAATTATCTAATTTAATTTCTTTACAAATATTATATGTGTTATCATCACCACCAGCAATGAAAATAATTTCGCTATATTTGAAGGGTAATTTTAATTTACCTAAATAACTACAAGACCTTTTAATTGTCTTTTCCTCATTCCACGCAGGAATAAGGATTGAGAAGGAGATTTCCATAATCAATAAAACCATTTACCTCTTTTAGGATATATCAAACTAATGATTGTGATAATACTAAACGCGAAAAATAATATTGGAACTATTTTAAATGCTTTTTTGTGGTTAAAATGTAACTCTAATTGTGCTTTTACCTTACGACTTAACTTCTTTAAATTTCTATAATATTTAATAAGATATAGGAAGTAAAATATTAGCCATGGAGATAGTAGTAACAATAAATGAATCCATGAAGGATAAAACAATAATCCCCAAATAATAAGCGCTGCGATGGGATAAAATAACTTAAATAACGCAATGTTAAAGGATATTATTAAGCTAAATATGTGCCTTCTCTCTAATGTAATGAATAAATCTCTCGCCCAACGAATTCTTCTTTTAATAAATTTTTTTAGACTATTAGAATGGCATTCAGTATAAACAAAAATATCGCTAAAAAAATAAAGATCCTCTCCTTTTTTATTAAAAGTTATTCCTAATACCTTATCGTCTCCAGTTGGCACATTTTCATCAAATTTTCCTATTTTTTTTAGAAATATTTCCTTTCTAAAGGCGGCATTAGCACCACATAATTTATTACCAATAACAACATCCTCATGTTTAAAATTAAGCAGATTACTTCCATGATTTATATTGTTAAATTCCGCAAGAGAATTCTTTTGATTTGGAAATGGGAGATATAAGCCAGTAATAATATTATATTTTTGATCTTGAAAGATTTCGTTTATTCTCCTTAACCAATTTGTTTGATAAATGCAATCAATATCAGAAAGTATTATAATATCTGATTTGTAGTCAATTTCTTTTAAACCAATATTTAATGCTTTATTTTTTTGAGGTATTTCTTGTTTTAAAGTTTTAACTTTGTTTGGGTATTTTTTTCGAAGGTTTAATGAAATATCATATGATTTATCCGAGCCCCCAGTAATTAGAATGATTTCAAAATTATTGTAATCATTATTGATTAACGATTCAACACAATTTTCGACATATTGTTCAGCATTCCATCCCGGGATCAATATTGACAATTTATATTTCATTTTATATGATAAAAATTTATAAGATTAAAATTTTGTAGTTTTTTAATATTTACAGAAGAGAGAATGATATAGTATATAAAATCACTTTTAGATAAAGCCATAATGATTATTGGAATATTCAATTTTATTTCATTTGATTTTATCTCTTAATTCTTGCACGGAAATTTTTAATAAATCTGTTTTAAAAAAACTTTTGTTTTTTCTTATTTTTAAGAATGGCCAATCCCACCATTTAATTTTGAGCATTTCTTCAATAATTTCATCAGAATATCTTTTTTTTATTACTTTAGCCGGAACACCAACAGCAATAGAAAAAGGAGGGATGTCTGAAGTAACAACACTCCCTGCACCTATAATTACTCCATCTCCAATTCTTACTCCTGGAAGAATAGTTGCATTATCACCAATCCAGACATTATTACCAATTTTAACACCTCCTTTATCTTCTATCAACGATTTAAGTCTTAGTTTTTGCTGTAAATAAAATTGTATATTCGGAAAATTTGTTTTATGATTGGTTGAAATAATCGTTATATGATAACCCATCGCACAATACTTGCCTATTAATACCTTTTGTCCCCCAGTTATAGTGATTGGTCCATTTATTATTGAATAATCACCAAGAATAAATTTACCAGTTCTTATTATCGAATTCTTATGAATATAAGCATTCTGACCCAATTCTATATTAATATTATTCTTAAATTTAAAAAAGTAATACTTATCAATTATTTTATTCGAAATAGTTATTAATTTATTGAAGAATTTCATTGTTTTAACTTAGATTTAAGTACATTTAAGAAATTTAGTTTTTAAAAGATTGTTTATTTTTTTTTTAAATCAACTCCTAATTAATTCTTGTAAAGTAATCGTTTTAAACTTATCCGATCTTCCAAGTGATCCGTGTAAAACGAATGTATAATTCCAAAATTCCAACCTGTAAAAATGATGGAGGCATTTATTGATCCCTTCAAAGACTTCGTACTCGAAGTGCCCCGAATCTTAGATTATCGTGAGTAATTCCATATAAAGTCTCTATTTTAGAGCGTTTTTTCAATTTCTTTTTTGTAAAATAAGGATTATTGGAATTTTGTTCCGTTTCTTCTTTTGAATGGAGGGAAACCTCGATATTTTCCTTGTTATAAAATTTACGATTGCTAATTATATCGTTAGCATTATCCCCATAAGCTTCCATGACTAAATCTGAGAAATTCGATGATAACTAGTCTGAGATGAGGGGAATAAACATCTTACTGGCGTGAAAGTTAATAGATTAAAATAAAATTAAACAGTCTTTTTAAATTTTTAATAAAGTCTTTTCTAGTTTTTTAGCAATATTTTTCCAAGTAAATTCCTCAAGATTGGGAAATGGTCCATTGTAATTTAGGGCTTTAATTATTTTTTCTTCATAGTCTTTAGATGTTGGATTTGCAAGGAAGACATTTGGGAAATTTAATTTCCTTAATTCTTCAAGGTCTGTCGCTACCACTGGTCTGGAGGCTGCAGAATACTCCATTACTTTTAGTGGGCAAGCAGAGTCGTAATAGCGGTTTTTTAAGGTAGGATATAAACCAACATCAGTCATATAAAAATATTTCCTTATTTTACCATATGGAATATAGCCTGTTAAAATGAAATCATTTTTATCCTTCCTTTGATCAATATAATTTTTAATCATAGGAAATCTCGGACCCCCGCCAACTAATAACATCTTGATGTTATTTAATTTTTCTTTGATTTTAGGAAATACATCCAAGTAAAAAGGAGACTCAGAAATGCTGATTCCAATTAAGCTAATATATTTTGTATTATACTTATCTTGTGTAAAACTATAAGATTTGTAAAAATCTAAGTCAACACCATTGGGTATATATTCTGCTTTTATCTTATGGCGGTTGGGAAGAGAATTCATTAACGTCTTTGAAACACATAAAATTTTAGTGGAAATATTGAAATATTCACTTAGAAGTTTTGTATCCTCTTTATTTGGATCCTTAAAATCATATAAAAAATCAACATAATCAAAAATAACCGGGACACCTAGATCTCTAGGGAGGTGTCCATGAAGATAATGACTTGGTCCAACTATAACAATTTCAATTTTATGTTCTTTAATTAGCTTTTTAATTTTATTTTTAAAAATCGTATTATTAATTTTCTTTATATGTTTAGATCTAGTAAAATATATGTGACGAATGTGATGGTGGTATAAACCATCATGAAAAACTGACCAATCTCTTATGGATTCATAAAGATTTTTTGGGTTTGAAAAGCTCGAAATTGTGTTTTCGTTAGGTTGAGTATATTGAATTATATGTATTTCGTGCTTATATTTTAAATAATTAATAAGGTGTTTATCTCTTGTAATTCCTTGTTTGTTTAACCAAGTTTTATGAGGAATCCAAAGAATATTAATAATTAATCCACCAATATTTATAATTGATTAATCTAAAGAATTCTTGTTTAAAAAACATAACTTCGTATTTTTTAATATTTTAATGATAAAATTAAAACAGTATCATCTTTCTGGAGTAATGTATTATTATATGGAAAGGTAGGATTTCCCTTTTTATCGAAAATTAATTGAATTTTTAAATCATATTTTTCTTCAAATTTTTTTACGATAAAATTATGATCTTCTTCTTTTATCTTTTTTAGAAATCGTTTGGGAATTTCCTCCCATAATCCTAATTTCTTTATTGTTAATTTATTTTTTTTATAAAGATCTTTAACAATTTCGATAATTCTCTCTGCTGCCTTTCCATCCCCAAACGGATTTATGTCTGATTTTCCTTTTAAATAAGTTGAATCTAATAAGATTTTTTGCATTTCTCTTTTTAGTTTGTCCATATCTAAACCTATAAGTACATTTGTTCCAAATTCAATTGTTTCAGGTCGTTCGGTATTATTTCTTAGAGTAATGCAAGGGATTTTCAGAATTGAAGATTCTTCTTGTATACCTCCTGAATCGGTCAATACACATGAAGCCTTTGAAAAAAGTTTTAAAAAATCTAAATATCCTAAAGATTTTGTAATCCTAATATTACTAACTTCTTCTAATTTTGACCAAAGCTTGAATTTAATTAGATTTTTCCTTGTTCTAGGATGTATTGGAAAAATAAAATTGAAATTATCCATTTCAGAAATTGCATTTATTAATAATTCTAACGATTCCCTGTGGTCTACATTCGCTGGACGATGTAAGGTAATTAAAACAATTGGTTTTTCTTCATAGATGTTCAAATCTTCTAATATACTTGACTTTTTCTCAGCGATTTCTTTAATCTGAGTAACAGCATCCACGATTGTGTTCCCCACTATAAAGATTTTATCTCTCTCGATGCCTTCAAAAGCTAGGTTTATTGCAGCTCTTTCAGTAGGGACTAAATGATACATTGCACACGCCCCCGTGAGAATCCTGTTTATCTCCTCTGGCATCCGTTTGTCAAAAGATCTAATTCCTGCCTCCAAATGCATAAAACACGAATTTGATTTTATACTAGAAAGAGCAGTAGCAATAACCGTATTTGTATCGCCCTCAGCTATAATTACATCAGGTTTCTCCTTTTCAATTAAATTTTCAATTTCAGTCAGTAATGTACCAATTTGATAATTATGTGTGCCAGATTTAACTTCTATGTTAAAATGTGGCGTAGGTAGATTCAAGTTCTTTAGAAAAACCTTAGACATTTCATAATCGTAATGTTGTCCTGTATGAATAAAGACCAAAGTTAATTCAGGATCTAATTCAATTAATTTTAAGATTGGTGCTAGTTTAATGAATTCTGGGCGAGTACCAGCGACAATTGCTATTTTTATTGACATTACAAATACCTAAGTAGAAATTTAAAAAATCTTAATTCTTTAAGAAATCTGATGGTTTTCCTATTAATTCTCTTGATTTTTCAATACCATATAGCTTTAAAAGAGTTGGAACGAAATCGTAAGAACTAATTGAATCCTTCTTACGTGAAATAATATTTTTACCATAGGCGATACTTTTAAAAAAAGTATCTGACATATTGTGATCATAATGCTGACCTGTATGAATAAATAATAAAGATATTTTTGGATCTTTATCAATTTTTTTAATTAGGGGTGCTAATTTTATAAATTCAGGGCGAGTACCTGCTATAATCGCAATTTTAATCTTCATATTTAACATGCATGAATATATCTTTTAAAGCTAAAAATTTTAGTTATTCAATTCATTTTAATTAACTTTAAGATTCTGATCTTAAAAATAACATCCATAATCGTTGTTAATTTATTAAAATTAATTAAACTCTCTCATATTAATTATACTAAAAAAGTTATTCAATTAAAATGAAAATTTTTATTAATGTATTCTTTTTATTAATTAATTTTGCAAAGGTGATTATTTAAATATGACAAATGCAGTTGTAACTGGTGGTGCTGGATTTATCGGTTCACATATTGCCGAAAATTATGCTAATTGTGAAGAAATTGAAAATATTTTTGTAATCGATAATCTCTCAAGAGGAAAATTATTAAATAAAGAAGTGAAAAATCTTAATTACAACTGGAATTTCTTAGAGAAATTTAATAAAATAAATTTAATTAAACACGATATTAGAGATTTTGAATTCTTAAAGAAATTTTTTAAGGATAATGAAATTGATATTATATTTCATACAGCTTCTCAAACAGCAGTTACTACCTCAATTATAGAACCAATTCCTGACTTTGAGAATAATATCATTGGTACATTTAATCTTTTAGAGTCTGTAAGGTTATCTAAAACAGATCCAGCATTAGTTTTTTGTTCTACAAATAAAGTATTTGGAAATAATGTTAATCAATGTGATATAATTGAAGAAGAAACAAGATATAGTTTTAAAAAACAGTATATAAATGGAATTTCTGAAGATTTTTCTATTGATTTATGCGAGCATACTCCCTATGGTGCCTCAAAGTTATGTTCTGATATTTATTTTCAAGAATATGGGCATTTATATGGATTAAAAACAGCAGTTTTTAGAATGTCGTGTATTTATGGTACAAGACAATTAGGATTTGAGGATCAAGGGTGGGTAGCACATTTCATTATATCTGCATTAACTGGTAAAAAGATCAATATTTTTGGAGATGGAAAGCAGCTTAGAGATATTTTATATGTATCTGATTTAATCGAAGCGTATGATTCTTACATCCAAAATGCTGATCAAATTAAACATGATGTCTATTGTATAGGAGGAGGAGCTGACAATACTCTTTCCCTAATAGAATTAATTAACATTCTAGAAAAAGAGTTAGATAAGAAAGTTGATCACGAATTCTTTGAATGGAGACCAAGCGATCAAAAAGTATATATTTCTGATATAGGAAAAGCTAAAAAAAAACTTAGATGGACTCCTAAAGTACATCCGAAACAAGGAGTTAAAAGGGTTATAGAATGGGTAAGAAATAATAAGAATTTGTTTATTTGATTATCAATTTAATTGTTATTATCTTGTTCTTCTCACTCTCTTGATGAATTTGACATAATTTTTAGCAATGGTTAAGTCCTCGTATTTCTCTACAACTTTTAGCGAATTTTCCTTTAATATCTCCAATTTTTCTTTATTTTTTAATAAGTCTATAATTTTTTCTGCTAAATCTTTTGAGTCATTAAGTTTAAATGTAACTCCCCCTCCATTAATTATTTCAGACATTGGTGGTTTATCAGCACATATTACTGGGATTCCACATGCCATTGCTTCCACAATAACTTGTCCAAATCCTTCTAATTCAGATGGAAAAACAAAAATATCAGCTGTTCCGTAATATATCTCAGGTTTATCAAAAAATCCTCTCCAAACTAAATTATTATCTATTTTTAATTTCTTTCCAAATTTTATATATTTCTCTAGTGATGGACCATCTCCGAGTAGAATTAATTTAACGTCAGGAAAGACTTTTATCACTCTTTGCATCGCTATTAGCAAAATAGGAATTCTTTTTCTGTATATCATTGGACCTACAAAAAGAAGGATTTTATCTCCATATTTCTCCCTAATTTTTTTTGAAAATTTGGAGGGATTAAATCTATTTCTATTGATTCCAATTGGATATACTTTGATATGTTCTTCTTTAACTCCATAATGTTTAATAATATCAGATTTAGATGAATCTGAGATAGTAATTATTCTTTTATGGTGATTAAACTGTTTTTTTTCTAAACGATGATAAAATGGTAATGTTAAGTGATCGATATGGGAAAGAAATTTATCATAATGAAGAAAGGTTGAAATTATTGGTAACTTCTTTAATTTTAAAAATCGTGTAAATCCTATTGCAGAACTTAAAATAATTGCATCAGAATCTCTATAAAAATTAAAATTCTTTTTCCTAAGAAGGTTAAGTCCAAATATTATATGATTTAAATAAAAAATTGAACCAATTTTTCCAAACAACGCTTTTGAATCATATATTCTCAATATTGAAATGTTATCATAATTTCCATATCTATTTCCACCATTCCAATATGTTGTGACAATCTGGACTTTGTGTCCTAATTTACATAAAGGAAGAGCAAAACTTTCTACAAAACTTTCAAGACCAGGTAAAATTCCTCGTTCTGGGTAAGGAAAAGCAGGAGTAATAACACTAATCTTTAGATGTTTTCGAGGTGATTTAACTACATATTGTTTCTTTAGAAATTGAATTATTTGATTACTAATAATATTAACATCATATTTTTTTTCTATTATTTTTTTAGCATAATTACTCATTGCAATAACTGATTCTTTATTCCCTTTTAAAAAATAGAGTTGTTTTAGTAAATCATCTTCTTTAAAGGGATTAAATAAGAGTCCAGATTTTTTATGTTCTATAATTTCTCTAATACCTGAGACATTTGAGGCAATTACAAAAGTGTTTGATAGAATAGATTCTAAAATTGTATTTGGACATCCTTCTCCGAAAGTTGGATGAATCAAAACGTTAATTTTAGAATAGATTTTCTCTTTTTTCTGTTCAAAACCCATTAAAATAATATTTTTTGTTAAGTTATTATCAATTATAAATTTCGAGATATTAATATCTTCAGGTCCTTTACCAAATATATATAGCTTATCGTCTTTATAAATGGATAAATATTTCTTAAAAGAATTTAATAAAAAAACAAGATTTTTAGTCCTTATTAACCTTCCAACATATCCAAAATGTGTTTCTTTTTTATTATATTTTCTAATTTTGCCATATGTTTTAATAGATATACCATTTGGTAATTTTATTATATTCTTCTTTCTAATTTTTAACCTAATTAGATCCTTGTATATTTTATCATTTATCGCTTGAAAATATATTTTTTTTCTCTTAGCTATGAATTTTCTAAAAATTTTCATCCATCCATAATATCCCAATTTTTTGAAAAAAGAAAATGATTTTGAAAGGAATATTTCTCTTTGTTGTGTGTCAAAATCTGAAGGTGGTTTCATTAAGAGTGGAATTTTGAAAAATAAATGAAGTAATAAAGGAATAATCGAATCGAAATAAAAAGAATGAATATTTATCGCAGTTATTTGATGTTTTTTATTTATTTTAATAATTTTGAAAAATGATTTTAAAAAAAAATAAAATGTATTAATTTTGCTTGGAACAAATTTACTGAGGTTATAAATTTTTAGATTATTTGAAATTGGTTTATATTCAGAATATTTTGATATCAAGGTAATTTTTAATCCATTATACCTTTCATAATTAGGCAAAAGTTCTAATATTGCACTAGAGATACCACCAATGGGTAAATTAAATCTTTTATTTTCATGTGTGCAATGTGTATATATAATTATATGAATTAAAATCATCCTTGAATTATATTATAAAGAAGATAAAGTTTTATTTTGATTTAAA
>JBHLQA010000033.1:0-14582 GCA_048885285.1 Candidatus Odinarchaeota archaeon | reverse complement strand
TAAGTATCTGTCATTCTATCTTCTTCCAACTCTACAGGATACCCTTTTCTATGCCACATTATCATCCCCCCCGTCAAATTTCGGATATCTTTAAATCCTGCTTGTGTTAAAATTTGAGCTGTCATCATTGAATGTGAACCAGAATAACAAATGGTAATGATTTCTTTACCTTTCTTTTATCTAATAAAAAAAAGGTTTTTTAGTTTATGATAATTTATTTGTTGATGTAATAATCTAAGTCTTAAGTCCCATTATCATAAATATAGGGAATGTCATCATAGTAAGTCTTATGAATCCAACAATAATAGGAATCGTAGTTATTGAATCTAATATTAAACAAATTAAAAAAATACTAAAGCCAATTGATAAATAAATAAACTTTTTCCTCAATAAGCCAATCGATATTCTTGCTTTTGCTGCAAACCCTATACTCAACAAGATAAAAGCAGATATTATAAATGATATGAAGAGTGTAAATGTTGGAAAAGTGATATCAAAACTAGCATCAATTAAACCATCCTTTCTTTGAACTACAATAATATTACCAAACGACTCCCATGGAGCAAACCAAAGAAATAATTCAAAAAGAATACTTATTATTAAGAAGATTCCTACAAGAGCCCATTTATATTTTGGAATTAAAATTACACCACCTAGATAACTCGCAAAAAACAAAGCAGGGGTAACCCACATATAATTTAATAATACATAAATTACTGATGGATCAATGTTATTACCTGTGAATAGCACTAAGAAAAAATCAACAGTAGGACCAAGCCATAAAAAACCAACGAAAAACATAGTTAAAGCAGAAAAAGAAAGAAGATTTAATCTTAATTTAAGTTTTAATTTCCTTGCTTTATTTAAAGAAATTAAACCAAAAATAACTGACAATATAATTATACCGAATGCTGTAATCCCAACAAACAAACCTTCCCAAGCGATCATTTATATTTTAGCACCTTTGTTTTTAAAATTACAAGTCCAATTGTAAAGAGTGAAGTAATTAAAATTATTATGCTTAATTCATATCCTGGTATACCTTGTCCTGGATCATAATCTGGACAAAGCTCAACAAGTTCATACTCTGGAGCGACATCTAAATATACAACACCTGTTTCCGGATCAGTATATTGATACCAAAACGACCAATACATTGTACTTTTCATAGCTAATGCAGTAGATGGAATATTAATAGTAAGTGTTTTACCAGACAAAAATCCTATATTTGTGGGCTCACCATTTGTCCATTCAGTCCCATTCCAAACCCCCTCTCCAGTTTTAGTAAGAGATACAATATCTAAATCATAAGAATAAGTCGAAATATATTCATCTTTTCCATCCTCTATCTTTAAAAAATAAGTGTGACCCAGAGAGAAATCAAAATGTTCATATACAGTTACCACAATTACTTGACCAGATCGAGTCATGCTATCTATGTCAAGCTCGGGGTGAAGTGATGTTGCTCTAGAAGTTTTTGTTTCATTGTCATATATTACAACATCACTCTTAGGATCCCTATAGTGATCTGATGTAGCAGAAATCGGATTTGTCTGTGTAGTTCCTACTTTTATGTTTATAACTATACCAAGTATTAGAATAACAGCTAAAATAACATATATATTTTTATATTTAATTATCAAGAAGAAGACCAATTTTTATTCAATTAATATTGTTTTAGTAATTTAAGCTTTTATTAAAAGCTATAAGGACTAAGTTTTTCCAAAAATATAAAGGAAAAAACTCAGCATACTATAAACTATTAAAAGTATGATTTATTGTCTATAGATTTAACTCAACAATAGAAATATGCTTATTATACCAGTCAGAGATTATACATGCAATTTTATTTAAAAGAAATATCAAAAAACCTAATAAAATAAAAGATTTTAAGAAATCAGAAGAAAACTAATTTCAGTTTTTTCCTACTTTTATTGGATAACTATATTAAAAAAAATACTGAAAATAAATTAAAAGGTTACATTAGTAGAAAGTTTCTGTCATTCTATCTTCTTCCAACTCTACAGGATACCCTTTTCTATGCCACATTATCATCCCACCCGTCAAATTTCGGATATCTTTAAATCCTGCTTGTGCTAAAATTTGAGCTGCCATCATAGATCGAGAACCAGAGTGGCAAATCGAGATGATTTCTTCATCCTTATATTCCTTAATAACCTCTGGATTATTCATTAATTTTCCTAATGGAATTAATTTAGTATTTTTGATATGCCCTTGTGGACTATGGTATTCTTGGGGTGTACGAACATCGATCATAAGTGTGGGTTCATCTTCGGTACTAATACGTTCAAATAATTCATCAGCACTAATTTCTGAGACAGGAGGAGCACCAGGGGCTCTTAATTCTTTTCTGGTTTTCTTCTTAGCTGGAGGTACAACTTCAAAAGGCTTAATCCTTTCTAACGTTGCGACTAACATCCCCTTTTCTTTCCCTAGATATAATAATTCAATATCTTCATTTAATTTAGAATAAGCCTCAACACTAGATTTAAACCCAGGATCAGTAGCGAAAATTTTTAATTTCTTATTTTCAGGTAATGATTCAAGTCCTTTAATTAAGGCGTTTAATGGACCCGGACATGACAATCCACTGGCATCTATTTCTATATAATCTTCACTTTCAATACTTTTTTGATATACAAATTCCTCAATTACATTTTCAGACCCTCCGCATGCTGCCATAATTTCTTCTGTAGTTGCATTCGCCATCTCATATATTTTAAAGCCCCCTGTAAGTTCATAGACATCCTTAAAACCACTTTGCAATAGAATTCTTAATGCTAAATAACTTCTATATCCAACTTCACAATACACATAAATCGGTTTATCTTTAGGTATCTCATCTAAACGGTTTCTTAGTTCCTCAATTTGGATATTTATAGAGCCACCTATGTTTCTAGCTAAAAACTCTTCTTTGGTTCGAACATCTAACAGAACACTTCCATTATTGGAAATGTGTTTGTAATCATGCCAATGCCAGATAGGCATATCCTCTCTAAGATAATTTGCTGCAACAAATCCAGCCATATTCACAGGATCCTTCGCAGAACCATATGGAGGAGCGTATGTTAATTCTAACTCTTCTAAATCAAAAACAGAACCATTAAATTGTATCACAGTTGAGATTACATCAATTCTTTTTTCTGTACCTGGACCACCAACCGCTTGCGCTCCAAGAATTTTTCCATTTGGAACTTCAAAAATTAATTTTAAGGTTATTGGTATTGCTCCAGGATAATAACCCGCATGATTATTGGGATGAATATAGACCTTATTATATTCAATATTAAGATTTTTCAATTGTTTTTCTGTTAAACCCACAGAAGCAATTGTTACATCAAAAACCTTAACAACAGAAGCCCCTAAAACACCCTTATATTCAGAATCTCTTCCAGCAATATTATCTGCTGCGATTCTACCCTGTTTATTTGCTGGAGCTGCTAACGCAATAGAAATTGGCTGTTTTGTTTGAAGCTGTTTAACTTGAACAATATCTCCCACTGCATAAATATTTGAATCAGAAGTTTGCATTTTGTTGTTAACAATAATATATCCTTTCTCAGTTATTTCCAAACCTGCATCTTTACCAAGTTTGCTTTCTGGTCTAATTCCAATGGATAAAATAACTAGATCTGTTTCTATCACTCTTCCACTTTTTGTTTTAACAAACGAGTTATTTTGATCCGTTCTCCCAAAAGAATCTACAGGATCTTCCAAAACTAAACAAACTCCATTCAAAATTAATTCTTGGTGTATAAATTGTGCGATTTCTTTATCTATTGGTGGCATAACCTGATCCAACATCTCTACAATTTTAACTTTCACCCCTTTTTCTACTAAATTTTCAGCCATTTCTAATCCAATAAAACCTCCACCGACAATAACAGCATTTTTAATATGAAATTGATCAACGTATTCACGTATTTTAATAGCATCTGGAATTGTCCATACTGTATAATATGGAACATCGTTTAATCCCTCGAATTGAGGCACTATTGGTTTTGAACCTGTTGCGAGAATTAAATAATCATAATCAAGTATATATTCATTTAATTTTATTAAATCTTTTATTTTCACTTGTTTTTTCTTTCTATCAATTGCAAGTACCTCATTATTAACCCGTACGTCAATATTGAATCTCTCAAGGTATCTTTCTGGAGTAACCAATTCTAAAGACTCACGATCCTTTATTATATTCCCCACATAATAAGGTAATCCACAATTTGCAAATGATACATATGGACCTCGATCTAACATAATAATTTCATATTCTTCTCTCAATCGTCTTAATCTAGCAGCTGCAGAAGCTCCACCTGCAACTCCACCAATAATTATTACTCGTTTCATTTTATACTTCTCTCTGATATTTTTTAAAACACTATACTCAAAATTTAATTATTTAACAAAATAGATTGGATTTAAAGATGTTCATTATAAATTAAATTAAATAAAAAAAAGAGATATAATTCAATTTAATCAGAAAAGCTCAAAAATACACCTCCCTTTAGGGAGCTGATGAATTGAGTATGAACAGAAAATCACAAAATCCTCATTCACTCCTTTTTTTAATCTTTGGTGTATTTTGATTATAGAAATGAAGCTAACGCAAAAAATTAGAATATTTCCCACTGGAAAGCAAGAACGCCTTCTTTGGATCTTATCGGAGAGATGTCGGTTCTTGTATAATTTTGCGTTAGCGGAACGAATGGAAAATTGGCACAAAAATAAAGAGCTTCCAAGAGAAAAACGTTGCTATATTGATTATCTTATCCAATCAAGAGCATTACCCGAGTTAAAAGAGAAATATCCAGAATACAAATGGGTCTATTCGAAAGTTCTCCAAATTATCCTTAAAAAACTCGATGGAAACTATAGATCCTTCTTTGCTCTATGGAAAAAGGGAGATAAAGATGCAAGACCCCCACGATTTAAAGGGAAGAAATATTTCACCACCCTTTGTTATAATCAGTCCGGCTTTAAATTATAGGAGAGTTCAATCATTTTTTCTCATAAACATCCTTCGAATATCATACTTGAATTTGAAGTTCCCTCTCATCTCATTCCTCAAGGGACTATTAAGCAAGTAGAACTTTTTCAGTCTGATGCGAGATGGTATATTTCTCTCACATATGATCTCAAAGTCCCTGAATATCATGATAATTGCTCATATCAAGCATTTGATTTAGGAATAAATCAGACTGTAGGGGTAAACCTTTCTGGAAACTCAGTGCAATTCACTCACAGAAGAGCAGACCTTTATTGGAAAGAAAAGATAGAAGAAGTCCAATCAAAACGAGATCATTGTAAGAAATATAGTAATAAATGGCAGTGGTATCATTCAAAATTGCTTCGGATGATTAAAAAATGCGCTTATCAACTGAAAGATTTCCAACATTGGCTATCAAACCAAATTGTATCTCATACTAAAGCGAACACGATTATTGTTGGAGACTTAAAAGTAAAACAGATGGCTCAAAAGAAGAAAGGAACGGGTAATACTAAAAAGAATAGAATAAATAAAACACTCAACCATTCAGTTCACAACACAGGCTATTTGTCTCGATTTGTCGAATTCTTAACCTATAAAGTAGAAAAAAGAGGTAAAAAAGTAATAAGAATTGACGAATCCAAGACTACAAAAGCCTGTTGTAAATGTGGAAAGCTCGAAAAGAGGGCAATTTTCGAGAGAAGTATTATTTGTGATTGTGGAAATCGGATTGACCGAGATCTCAACTCAGCCATTAATATCATGATCCGGTTTTTGTCAGAGAAATATAAATTCGATTTCTTATCGTATGAATCCTCTGTGAACGAGGAATCATTCCTAACGCGATGGAATGGTTTTCTACGATATACAAACCAACCCGTAATAGAAGCGGTTGTGCACTCGTAGGAAGCCACAGTCTTTAGGCTGTGAGTAGTTCACTTATGAACTATAATTGAAAAATATTCAAAAAAGAGAAAATTAAGTAAAATTAGTTATTTAATTCAATTTTTTGATGAAATATGTGCTTTTTTGATATAGTTCCTTTTACTGGACATATTTCTTCTACTTTATTTAGAATTCGCTCAATTTTTTTAAAATTTTCTTCAGTCTTAAGATTCCAAGTAATAGTTAAATTAAAAAATCCTGGAAAAGGTTCTTTCTTAGGCTCTAATGCACTTCTTTGATCATATTCTGCTTCTACTTTAACTTTAATTGATTTTATCTTTATATTCATATAAGATAAATATAAAAGTGCTGTAATTTCTAAACAATTAGCAAAAGAAGCTAATAACATTGGCATCGGACCGGGAATTTTACCTGAACCACCTAAATCTTTTGGACCATCGCACTCTATTTCATAATCATTTACCTTTGCTCTAACGTGCAAATTATTAATCTGCTCTGAAATTGCAGCCATTTTTACAATAAATAATTCATCACCTTTAGCGGTGTCTTTTTCTTTATTCATTTTTTTAGAGCGGATATCATATGCTTTTAGAGAATCATCTGAGACTAATTTTTTATTCATAGTCATATTAAATTTTTTATTTGCTATATTAATTTCGATGAACTTAAACAGTGATGAATAATTATAAAGACATACAACATTAAAAATTTTTAAATCCTTATCAAAGAGTTTAGGTATGAATGAAGAGGAATTGATCAGAGAAATCCGGTCTTGTATAGATTGTAAAATTTGTTTGGATTTTTGTGATACATATAAGGTTACTGGGGATGAATTAAAATCTCCTAATGGAAGATTGAAAATCGCAGATAAAGTTTTTTCTAACATAGAAATTTCTAATGAAGAATTAATCGGACTTTATACTTGTACTTTATGTGCTATGTGTGATTTAGGCTGTCAACAAGAAATACATATATCAGAAATTATTCATTCATCAAAAGTTAAATTAGTAGAAATGAATAAAGGGCCATTAGAAGTACATAATAAAATTATTAAAGGAATTATTGAAAAAGATAATTCTGTGGGTGGGGAACCAGATGATAGATTGAATTGGTTACCTGAAAGATATATGAGTGAAGAAATTTTTGAGAATAAAAATTCAGATACTCTTTTATATTTTGGCTGTATGTCTTCTTTTCGCGTTAAAGAGAGTGCTTTACACTCTTACGAAATCTTAAAAAAAGCAGGGTATGATTTCAAAATTTTAAAAAATGAACCTTGCTGTGGGGAATATGTATATTCAGCGGGAAATCTTGAACTCGCAAAAAAAATTTTTGAAGAAAATATTATGCTCTTCAAAAAAATAGGTATAAAGAATTTAATAGTTACCTGTGGTGGATGCTTATATGCTTTTGATCAAATTTATCGAAAATACTACAACAATTTCGATATAAATGTGAGACATATAGTGGATGTTATTTATGAGTTGGAAAAAGAGGGAAAAATCACTTTAACACCTTCAAAAAAAGTGATTACTTATCATGATGCTTGTCGGGTAGGAAGAAAGAATAACAATGGCTCACTTTACTCGCAACCTCGAGAGCTTTTAAAAAAATGCGGTATACAAATCAAAGAAATAACTCTCAATCCGGAAGAAAGTCCTTGTTGTGGAGCAGGATCTGGAATTCGAGGAGTTGATAGTAATATTTGTATCAAAATTGGTAAAGAACTATTTAATCATATTGATACAAAAGAAATTGCAAGTTCGTGTCCTTTATGTGTTTTTAATTTTAGATATGTAAATTATAAGAATCAAATGGATAAGGTATCTAAATACATAACGGAATATATATTAGAATCTATACAGAAGAATTCTTAGCTTTTTTGCAAATCTGTATATAAATACTCATCTCAATAATAATTACTAATTTTAGTATGAGAGGTGAATCCATATAGTAATCAAATTCAATGTATAATCCAAGAAACTCGAAATGGATCCGATTTAGAGACTTGGGAAAAAGTTGAAGAAATTTATAAAAAATATAACGAAATTGAAGCTAAATAGGGATTTCCAGACAATAAAAAAAAATTAAGGTGTTTGATGAGTCAATATGAGTCAAATACGATTATAACAGAGTTTGAATGGTCGAGTTTAGGAAAATGGGAGTGCACAACAACCAAAGTGTTTTTAAATCCCGAATATCAAAAGTTAAGCAAGGAGTTTATCCCCTTACTGAAACGGTCTCGGACTGAAATAAATACTCCTTTAGTATCATTAGGAGATCTTGCAAAAGCTAAAGAATAAATTTATAATATATTTTTAAATCTTTTTTTTTAATAATTATTTTAATAATCTTTTATTCATATGAATCAAAATCTATAAATCTTGCATTTTTAATTCTTCAAAAACTCATTTTCATCTAAAAGATACGAATAATATGGATTATCTATTGCAATTTTCATCTTCATACTTTTTTCTAAATTATTCATACTATTTTAAATAATAGTATTCATTTTCGAATTCAACTAAAAATGAATAAAATAAGATGAAAAATGATAAGTAAAAAATTACTAGGAAGTGGAATTGTTGTTATTATTCTTATAACGACAATTGTAGGGATTGCAATATACATTAACTATACGAATTTTGGAGATAATGCTAATGGAAGGACAATTACTGATTCATTAGGTCGAAAAGTAAATGTCCCTGATTCGGTGGATATCGAAAAAATTGTGGGAATCAATGCAGGTTGTCTAAGGTTGCTGGTTTATATGGATGTAGAAAATCTCGTATGCGGTGTTGAAGAAGTGGAAAAGTTATATAGTGCACGACCATATACTTTTGCATGTCCTGAACTAGCAGATTTACCTGAGATCGGACCTCAATTTGGTGGAGATCCTGAACTAATTCTAGCCCAAGAACCAGATGTGATTTTTTCAACTTATATCACTATAGCAGATGCAGACGAATTACAACAATTAACAGGTATTCCTGTAGTGGAATTAGAATATGGAGATTTAAATGAGGGTCGAGAGGATTTCTACAATTCGTTAAGAATTATAGGAGAAGTGCTTGATAAAAAAGATAGAGCTGAAATCTTAATTAATGATATTAGCGATATGATTGAAGATCTCAATAATAGAACTAAAGATATCCCTGATTCCGCAAAAAAATGGTGTTATGTAGGAGGCATAGGTCATCGTGGTACTCATGGTATTACATCAACAGAATGCCAATATTCACCTTTAGCATTTGTGAATGGTAAGAATTCAGCTGAAAATGTTACTATAGGACATGCTTTTATTGATATTGAGCAACTATTTCAATGGGAAGCCGATAATACCTTAGATTATATTTTAGTGGATGCGGGAGGGTATGATATGTGCATGGCGGATTTACAAAATAAGACATCAGGCGCGGGAGCAGGTGATCTGGAATGTATAAAGGCGAATCCACCGAATGCTGTTATAACCTTACCTTATAATTGGTATACTACAAATTTTGGAACTGTAATTATTGATGCATATTATTTAGGAAAAACATTTTTTCCTAACCAATTTGCTGACCTTAATTATACCAATGGGAATATCTATAATGATATATTTGAGAAATTTGTAGGAGAGAGAGTCTATGAAGATATGGCTAATACCTATGTTCCGGGATATGAGGGATTTCATAATATAACTCATACGGAAATTGATGCAGCTTAACTATCTTAAAATAGTGTTGAAATATGAAAGCCGAAGAAATTAGAAAAGATTTTGAAAAATATAATAAAAGAAGAGAATATTTCATTATTCTCAATTCTTTTTTAATTTTATTTTTTATTATAATAGGAATAAGTTTGGGAGCTTATGATATTTCGTTTTTCGATACGGTTAATGTTCTTCTAGGAGGAGGAGAGCGAATTAATAGTTTAATGATATGGAGAATACGAATGCCGCGTGTTTTATCCGCACTTTTGGCAGGAATTGCACTTGCATTAGCTGGCGTCTCTATGCAGACTATTCTCCAAAATCCACTTGGGTCTCCCTTTACGCTAGGACTTTCACAAGCAGCAGTTTTTGGAGTATCCTTTGCCATAGTAGTTCTTGGTGCGGGAAGTATACATAGTGATGCTTCTGATGCAGTCTTAATCAGTAATCCATATTCAGTAACATTTTATGCGTTTTTCTCTTCTCTTTTTTGCACAGCAATTATCCTTCTACTGATTAAATTTAAAAATGCTAGACCAGAAACGATGATCTTAACAGGAGTCATTCTTGGCTCACTTTTTGGGGCTTTAACGACTGCTTTACAGTACTTTGCTAGTGATGTTCAAATTGCTTCTATAGTATTTTGGACTTTTGGTGACTTGAGCAGATCAACCTGGGAAAATTTCTTCATTCTTCTTCTAATAATCCTTCCTGCGTTAATCTTTTTTATTAGAAATGCTTGGAATTATAATGTTTTAAATACAGGGGATGAAACCGCAGAAAGTTTAGGGGTGAATACTGAAAGAATAAGAATTTCTGGAATGGTTGTTGCTTCACTTGTAGTGTCAGTAGTAGTAGCATTTTTCGGAATAATTGCATTTGTAGGTCTTGTTGTCCCCCATATCGTTCGCAGAATTATAGGCTCTGATGAGCGATATTTAATTCTAGCATCAAGCTTATTCGGAGGATTATTTTTATTAATTGCGGATATTATTGCAAGAACGATAATTTCTCCTATTGTATTACCTGTAGGGATTCTAACCTCATTTTTAGGAGCACCTCTATTTTTATATTTATTACTGAAAAAAGAAAAAAGGGGATACTGGTGATCCTAAAAGTCCAAGGTCTAAATTTTGCATATAATAGCATTCCAATATTAAAAGATATTACGTTCAAAATAAAGAAAGGAGAGTTTCTTGGTATTGTGGGTCCAAATGGATCAGGAAAAAGTACTTTATTGAGAAATCTTGATGGAATTCTAAAACCTCAAGAAGGAAAGATCCTTATTGAGAATATAAATCAAAAAGATATGCATAGACGCGAAATTGCTAAAAAAATAGGATATGTTCCTCAAAAAGAAGGCAATATTTTTCCGACAACAGTATTTGAAACAGTTCTTTTGGGTAGAAAGCCTCATATAACTTGGATAGAAAATAAAGAAGATAAAAAAATTGTCGCAAACACTTTAGAACGTCTTGAATTGGGGAATTTTGCTTTACGAGATATAAACCAGCTTAGTGGAGGGGAAAGACAAAAAGTATATATTGCCAGAGCTTTAGTTCAACAACCCAAAATCCTTCTTTTAGACGAGCCTACAGCAAACCTTGATCTTAAACATCAGATTGAAGTTCTTGATTTACTTCTTGAAGCCAAAAAGAAGGGGGTAACTATTATTATCGCGATTCATGATTTAAATCTCGCTTTAAAATATTGTGATAAGATAATTATTTTAAATAAAGGTGACATTTTTGCTAGTGGGGGAAAGGAGATTTTATCTAAAGAAAATATAGAAACAGTGTATGGAATCAAAGTATCAATAATACAACGGGGGGAACGTATCTTTATAATACCGGAAGAAACTTTTGACGATTGTAATATTAAAAATTAAATATTTGAATAAAAATTAAAGTAAAATAATAAAAAGAGGTAGAAAAATGTTAGAAGTACAAGAAATTGGAGTTGTCAAGAATAAATTTTTAGTATCCGAGGATCCTTTCAAAATGAGAAAGGAGACAAGTACAATAATTATTCATGATAAATATGAAGAAGGGCTCTATAAAATTGATAATATCGAATATTTACAAGTACTTTTTTATTTTCATAAATCTGAAGGGTGTACAGAATTAATTGGACCCACCTATAGCGGTGAAACCAAAGGAGTATTTGCATCTAGGTCTCAACATAGGCCAAGTTCTATTGGACTAACCACCGTAAAAAACTTAGGACGAGAGGGACGAGAATTAAGAGTAGAAGGTCTTGATGCAATCGATGGAACACCTGTGATTGATATCAAACCATTTACCTTAACAATGGATAATTATGAAAAAGAAAGAATGAAAAAGGAAAGTACAATAAAATATCCCCGTATAGAGATAATGAAATTAATACGAAATTGGAATTTAAAGGTACTTTTGAAAAAAGCAGCAAAATTACATGGGCATTATTGCCCTGGATTAGCATTTGGAGTTATGGCTGGTGCATATATGATAAAAGAAATGGGATGGAAAACAGATGGGATGGAAAAAGTCTTGGTGATCACAGAAACTAATAATTGTTCCGTTGACGGCATTCAATTTACAACAGGGTGTTCTCTTGGTAATAATGCGTTAATATTTCGTGATTTGGGCAAAACAGCTTTTACATTTATTAATAGAAATGGCGAAGGTATTCGATTATCTTTAAAAGCTAATTCAAAAGAAAGTTATATGGAAAATACTGAATATTTTGAACTCTTTGAGAAAATTATCAAAAAAAGAAAAGGAACTGATGAAGATATGGAAAAATTTAAGAATTTAGCACAAGAAATGTCATTTAAGATAATAGAGTTAGAAGTTGAGACTCTATTTAAGATAGAAAATATTCTTCATAAAACAGTTCCAGAGTACGCTCCCATCAATGAAAATATAATTTGCTCTAATTGCCAAGAAAATACTATGATGAATAGAGCTATTAAAAAGAACGGAGAATTTTTATGCATTTCCTGTGCTGATGCTGATTTTTTTGAATTAAATGGCTTTGGAATTCAAAAAGTTAAAAATGGGTCTTCGAAATAATTAAATTCGTTTTATGGTGTGTAATTAAAAGTAATAGGAAACAAATTTAATCAAAAGAAAATATTGAAAGAATAAATGGAGTAAAATATATCTATAATAGAAAAAGGAGAAAAAATTATTTAATACTTGAAGAAGTTATAGAACATTATTGATGAGATAAAATGTTTATTGTAAAAAAAAAACTAATAAAGATATAAATATGACAATGAAAGAATTGATTATTAAACCAATAGGACTTGTTAGAAATAGTAATAATACAATAATGCTTAGATATTCAAATGAGGATATAAAATTAGATAAAAAGAGTCTTTTAAAGAACAGAATGGAAGAGGGAACATCTGAAATTATAATAAATGAAGAATATATAGAATGCTTAGATGGAATTGAGGATTTTTCTCATTTAGTTATAATCTATTGGACTCATAAAACTCCTGAAGAAGCTCGCCAAATCAAAAAAGTACATCCTGCAGGTCAGAAAAAAATGCCTATTAAAGGAATTTTTGCCACAAGGTCACCAGTAAGACCAAATCCAATAGGTATTATTTCAGTTAAGTTAATAGAAAGGAACAAAAATATTCTCATCGTGGAGGGTTTAGATGCTATAAATAAAACCCCCATTATTGATATAAAACCACATTTACCATCATATGATTCTCCTCTAGACGTAAAGCTAGCGGATTGGATGCATTCAATAATGGATGAGTTTAAGGAACTAACATCTAATTCCCATATTAATCATAACTGATTTTAAAGTTTATTTTTTTATCAGTTCTGAATAAAAATAGTCAAAAAAGTATCAAAAACCGTTGAATAATTATCCTCTATAATCCAATATTATTACAGCATCTACAAATAATTCATACTGATCATCTTCATCAAAATCATGTATAATTACTTTTTCAACTTCGTTTAATTCCCCTTTAATCTCTTGTAGTTCAGATTGTTGTAATATTTTTACATCGGATTTTTTCAATTTTTTTGCTATATCAACAGTTCCAGGGGTTTCTTTTGCCGAAGTCATTAATATAACTCTTCCAGTATATTCTGTTAATTTAAGTGCTAATTCTAATGACTCATCTCCCGTATCAACAACCAATATTCTTTTCTCTTTTAATTCATTAAGGTCAGGAACTTCCAGATAGACTCCTTTTCCCTTAAATTCATCAACACCAAGAATCACTCGTACTTCAAGTTCACAGGAAGTTGCTATTTCTACTTCGGGTTTTGTACCCTCACGATAATTATTTATAGCAGCCTTTAATGCATCCGCAGCTAAATTGGAACAATGCATTTTGATAGGTGGTAAACCATCTAATTCATCCGCTACATCGCTCCGAGTAATTTTATATGCATCATCAAGAGTCATTCCTTTTGCCATCTCAGTTACCATAGATGAAGTCGAAACCGCGGATCCACAACCAAAAGTTCTAAATTTAATATCATCAATTATATCTTCTCCTTTATCATTTTTCCCTACTTTTATAAATATTTCCATTAAATCTCCACAAACAGGATTTCCAACCTTTCCATATCCATCAGGATTCTCAATTGAACCAACATTTCGTGGATTTCGAAAATGGTCCATAACTTTATCGGTATATTTATGTACACTCATTTAATATTCCTCCTTTTGTAATTCTTTTAATAAATTTGAAGGTGTAAGTGGCGATAAGATTCTTAATCTTTTCACAATTCCAGGTAATACTTCTATAATTTTATCAATATCTTTTTGTTCTGAAAATCTTCCTAAAGTTAATAATAAACTTCCATGTGCTTCCTCATGTAATAAGCCACAAGAGATTAGCGTATGAGATGGTTCTAAAGTTTTTGAAGAGCAAGCAGAACCTGTTGCCACCTCCACTTTTTCATCCTTTAAGGATAGAAGTAATGATTCACCTTCAATATAATCAAACCGGAAATT
>JBHLQA010000032.1:0-14585 GCA_048885285.1 Candidatus Odinarchaeota archaeon | reverse complement strand
AAGTCAATGGGAAAGAGATAGATATATTGTAAAATTGTAATTATTTTTATTTTTTTTTTTAATAAATTCAGATGATAAAAAATATTAAAATCAGTAAGAGTTTTTTTAGATTTATAATAGATTTTCTTGCTTTTAATAAGATAATAATTACTTTACAAGATAAAGAACTATGTTAGACTTAAAAAAAAGATGAATGTTACTTAAAATAAATCGGGGTACATCTTTTCGATATTTTCCATAGTCTCAGAAAATAAATTGTATAATATTATATTGTCATAGACAAGGGTATTCTCATAAAAATAATCTAAAATTTCATTAGCAAGTTTCTTATCATTCTTAGGATTAATTTTAGGTTTTAAATTGAATAAAATTTCAAACTCTTCTCTCAACCATATCAATTCCTTTTTTAAGCTTTCCTCTAAAACCTGAAGATAATTTATACTAACCTCCATAAAAATACCTCAGTCCCTTAATTTATTTTGATAAATCCTTTTTCCTTGTATTAAATGAAATAATATGGTTATTTATAATTTTCATAGACCAATCTTTGCATAAACTTAGATTTGAAAATATTTTAGCTACGGAAAACTCACTTTCCATTTTTTCAATTTCTTAATAGTATTTTTTTATTTTATGATTTTTATTAGAATATCTAAAAAAAGAGTTTAAATCTATATATATAATGAGCATGGTTATTTCAGTCTTAATTAATATTGAGTTAAAAATATTATAAGTTTTTTAAAAATTGTTTATTATTTCTTGTAATCTCAAAATTTTAAGAATTTTTAAGAAGGTAGGAAATTAGATGTCTGGAAAATGGATAGGAATTTTTCCTATTATATGTGTTGTTTTACTGATCGTTTCATTGTTTTTGCCAGTAATGGGGATAAGTATTTTTAGTTCTGGAATTATAGATCCTGCTATTACTGGAAATATCATGCCTTTTGGAGGAGGAATCTTAGATGAGCTTGAACCATATACTGCGACAGTTCCTGAAGCTGGTGACCTGCAAAATGCTTTTTTTTGGGTTGGAATAATTTTTGCTATACTCTTCGCACTTGATGCTTTATTTTTGTTCATAGGTGGGATTAGAGTAATGACTGGAAGTAAAGAACTTGAAAAAGCTAGAAAAAAGTGGTTAACAGGTGGATTATCAAGGATTATAAGTCAAGTTGTTTTAATTATCGTGTTGCTTTTTTTTGTTCCCGACCTGATAGCCGATTATGCCGCTGGAGTGGAAATTACTTTTTCAATAGGACTAGGGATGATAATGATGATTGTTGTCGGTGGAATTTTAGTTTTCGCATGGATTCTAGCTAAAATCGCTGATTAAATTCCTTAAAATCATTAAAATAATCTAGATTTTTTTCATTTTTCTTCTTTTTTGATAAATGAATATTAATATAAAAATTCAATAATTGTTTTAATGAATAATTCAGGTTCTTCTGCGGAAATTGAATGAGCGCTTTTCTCAAAAAATACAAGCTTCGCTCCAGGAATTAATTTAGCTAATATTTCAGCATTTTCTGGTACTACTATGATATCTTTTTTACCATGCATCACAAGAGTTTTAGATTTAATATTCTTGAGTCTATTAGATGGACTGAATTTCAATGATGCTCTAATTCTGTATTTGGCACTTTCTTCTGAAAGTGGATTTTTGAGAATTACTTGAATAAATTCTTCAACCTTCACGGGATTATTTTTAATGAACTTTTGTGTCAATATATATGGAACCAATTCTCTCACTTGTTTTTCAGAATTAAATGCAAGGCTAGTTTTACCAATTATTTCCATAATTTCTGGTGAGGGTAGAATAGCCTTTCCTCCCATACATTGGGTAGAACATAGAACAAGTTTGTTAACTCTTTCTGGATAACTAATTGCAATTTCTTGGACAAGAATCCCTGCACCTGATATACCAAAAAAATGTGCTTGCTCTATATTTAAAGCATCTAATAATCCGATTGTATCATCAACAAGGGTTTTGAAGGTGTAGTCCAAATCTATGTAATTAGTTTTTCCAACGCCTCTACCATCGAAAATAAGAACCGTGAAATATTTTGAGAGAAGATCTATTATGGTAGGATCCCACCATTCAATACTATAAGGAATTGTCATTACTAGTGGATATCCATTACCATGAATTTCGTAATAAATATTAATGTCGTCTACCTTAATCTTAGGCAATTTTAAAACCACATGAATATTATTGGAATTATTTATAGATTATGTATATTTTTTTTCCTTTATATTTTCTATGTAATCTAAAGATTGGTGTCGAAAATAAGTATTATAAAGCTCAGCATACAGTCCTCTCTTAGTCATTAACTGATCATGATTTCCTTCTTCTATAATTTTCCCATGATCAAGTACAATTATTCTATTTACATGTCGTACTGTCCAGAGACGATGAGCAATTATAATTGATGTGCGTCCTTCAATTGTTTTTTGAAGGGCATCTTGAATTCGCGTTTCAGTAAATGGATCTACTGAAGCGGTTGCTTCATCTAAGATAAGGATTGCTGGATTTTCTAAAAGAACACGGGCAAAAACAACTAATTGACGTTGTCCCATTGAGATTAAACTGCCTCGTTCACCGGTTTTAGTTGCTAAGCCTTTTGATAAATCTTTAATCCAATCTAAACCACTTGTTGAATCCAAGGCATTTTGAACATCTTTTTTAGTTGCCTTATTATTACCATATTTAATATTATTTTGAATTGTATCTGCCCATAAGAATGGAGTTTGTGGAATAATTCCGATATGTTTTCGATAATCTATAAGATCATAATTTCTAATACTTATTCCATCGATTAGAATATTTCCTTTCTGAAATTCATAAAATCTTGCCAAAAGTTTTGCTAAACTGGATTTTCCTGCACCAGTATGCCCAACAATTGCAACTGATTCTCCAGGCTCAATTTTTAAATTAAAATTTGTAAAAACTTCATTTGATTCTTCATACCTAAATGAAAGATTTTGAAATTCAATTTCACCCCTAAATTTATTAGGTTTTATATTGTCTTTTTGAATTACCAGAGGTAAGGTGTCTATAAGGGCAAATATTCTTTCTGAGGCGGCCATACCAGTCTGAAAAGTTGGCCAAAAAGAAGCTAAAGTTAATAATGGAAAAAATAGATAACTTAATCCTTGTATGAATAAATTTAATTCTCCTATACTTATACCGTTTCCTAAAACATTTATTCCACCATAATAAATTATTAAAGTTAAGACCACTCCTTGAATAATACCTAATGAAGGAAAAATACCATTTAATACAAAAGCTCTTCTTAAATTTACTTTATAGGATGTTATATTTACTTCATTAAAATTTTTATATAATTTATCCTCTTGTCGAAATGTTTTGGCTATTTGAATGCCAGAAAAACTTTCTTTAACATATGCATTTACAGAAGCTAAGGCTCTTTGTCCTAAAAGTGTTTTAGAACGGGCTAATTTTCTAATAGATAAAGCTAATATAAAAAATGCTGGAAATGTAATAATAGTAATCAGTGTTAATGTCAAATTAATCAATGTCATAATAATTAATAGAAAGCTAATGACTAATATTGAAGAAATGAATTGAAGAGTCAAATCTACAGTTTGTCCAAAGTCACTTGAATCTGTATTAATTCTAGAGACGATTTTTCCAATAGGATTTCGATCAAAAAATGAAAGATCATGAGTTAAAACTGCTTGTCCAGCATTTTTCCTTAGATCTAGAACCACATTTCCTATTACTTGAGAAGAATATCTAACAGTAATGTAATTAAATAACCATGTAAGTAGGTTTAGTACTAAAATGATACTTATTAAGAAAAATAAATATAAAATATTTCTATTTGATGCTAGATTACTAATCGCTATACTGATGAGAACAGGTACAAATGAACTTGATAAGGAAGATATAGTTAGAAAGATAATTACAAGCACCATAGTTCGTTTATAAGGGCTGAAATAATGAAATATTCTTTTTAATAGATCTCGATCGCGAAATTTTCTATCATATTCTTCAGCTTCAAGTCCTATATACATCCCCATTTATGACCCCTGCTTTTTTTTTATTAAATCATTAATATCAATATCAAATTTTTTAATGAATATTTTTCTGTATTCCTCAGATGATATTAGAAGATCTTCATGTGACCCCATAGCAGAAATTTCACCTTTTTTCAAGACAATAATTAAGTCAGCCCATCTAATTTGGGAGAGTCTATGAGTTATAAGAATCGTTGTTCTGTTTTTAAGGATATTTTGAATGGCTTTTTGTATTTTATCTTCCGTATTTGAATCAATTGCCGAAGTAGAATCATCTAAGACAAGAATTTTTGGATCCGAAAGAAAAGCACGAGCAATTGCTATCCTTTGTCTTTCACCACCACTAAGTTGAACACCCCTTTCACCCACCTCTGATTTATATTGATTAGGAAAACTCATAATAAACTCGTGAGCTTGAGCTTCCTTGGCAACATGAATAATTTCATCTAAAAATGAAGTCCTTCCAAATGATATATTACTGAATATTGTATCAGAGAATAAAAAGACATCCTGTTCGATAAAAGAGATCTGACTTCTTAATGATTCTAAAGCATAATCTTTTATGTCTATATTATCAATTAATATCTTTCCTTCATTTACATCATACAAACGAGAGAGTAATTTTGTTAGAGTAGTTTTTCCAGATCCTGTTGTCCCAACAAATGCTATGGTTTGACCTGGTTGAATAGTGAATGAAATATTTTTTAAAACAGGTTTTTTACTTTCGGGATATGTAAATGATACTTTTTCGAATTTAATTTCCCCATTTATGATTTTTTTAATACCTTTTATATTTTCATCAATTTCAGTTTCCTTATTCATTAGATCAAGCAATCTTTCTGAACTTGAAATAGCAAGTCGAATTATTGCGAATACAAAAATGGAAATAAAAGTTGGAAATCTTAATTGAGCAATTAATCCATAATATGCTATAATTTCCCCTATACTCATTAAATTTAAAAAATTTAAAACTACAGCGTGAGCAAATGCTAATGTTAATGTGATGGATAAAATTAAGATTGGAAGATATTTTGCTTGAATTTTTCCCTGTTCTATATAGGCATCCCGATACCATTTAGCTTTTGAATAATATTTTTTTATTTCTTTATCCTCTTGAACGGTTGCTTTAACCACTTCTATGCCTGTCAATGTTTCATTTAAAGTAGCATTCATCATCCCAAAAGAACCCCTTAATCTTCCTGTAACTGGTCCCAATTTATGAACATATGATCTTAAAGAAAACAGAAAAAGTATAGAAAATATTAGGGGAGCAAAAATTAATTGGGTTGGATAAAAAATAATAATATATATTAATGGAACAACTAATGACGTAAATGAGTCAAAAATTAAGGAAAGAGCTGGACTTATTAAGAAATTTAGTTGTCGAACATCGTCGGTTACTCGTGCCATCAAATCTCCAATTTTCTGTTGTTCATGAAACGACTGGCTTTTTCCCAGGAGATTTGTATAAAACTCTTTCCGGCAATCTCTTTCCATTCTTTGGGCGATAACTTCTCGTAACATATTATTAGTTAATCTCATTATTGGTGTTCCAATACTCAATAATAAGACAATTAGGGTGTAAAAAACTAAAGTAGAATAATTCCCAAGTAAAAAATCAGAAATAGCCTTCCCAATAATTATGAAAATAATAGAAGATAAATTTGAGGCAATTATTGTGGTAATTAAAACAATAAATAACAATATCTTATTAGATCTATGAAAAATATGCTTTAAAATCCAACGTCTTGGTCCTTTCTGTCGAACTGTTTCAAAGGGATCCTTTCCTGGAGAAAATTCGACATAATGTGTATTAATAGTGTTAATAGTTGCTTTCTGCATTTTTTTAATCTTCTTTGGTAAACATTATAATTCTCGTTATATTATTTACGAAATGTTTAATTCTTAATAGGTTTTTTACATTTAAATTATAAATTTTTAAAATTCTATGTTAATAGAGTCAACTTTGGAGTAAGAAAACTTTGGAAATTTTGATTAGAAAAGCCTCTCTTGATGATGCTAAGAAAATATCCTCGATATGGTCAATAATTTGTTCAGAAAGAAAATATTCTGCTATAAATAAACCTTTTACACCGGAACAAGAGAAAGAATATATATCTAATCTTTCTGAACGTGAGGGTATCTTTGTGGCTGAAATTGATGAACAAATTATAGGTTTTCAATCATTAGATAAATGGATAAATTATTCAGACTCATTTGATCATGTAGGGACAATAGGGACTTTTATCCACCCTCTTTGGCGTAAAAAACAAATAGGAAAAAAATTAGCTACTATTGTGTTTAATTTTGCTCGAAAAAACGGTTATGAAAAACTTGTAATATATATTCGAGCTAGAAATACAAATGCAATAGATTTCTATAAAGATTTGGGTTTCATTGAAAAAGGAGTCCTTACGAGACAAGTTAAAATTGATAATATTTATGAAGATGAGATATTCATGGAGAAGTTTCTTTAGTTTTGCTAATACTTTTTGTACACAAAAAATACTGTTTATATTAACCAGTTAATAATTCCGACAAATTTAAATGATTTATTACGGATCAATTTAAATATGAAAAGAATTATAAACTAGTTGTGTCCGATAAAGTAATTGCATATGATATAAGGTTGGAAGAAGAACTAGAGAAAGCAAAGCTCAAAATCTGGTTATTAGAAGAGTTGCAACTAATTCCAAGAGAATATCATAAATTAATCTTAGAGAATTTATCTAAATAATTGGAACGTTCATATACTTTTTAATTTCTAGAAGATTCTTAATCTTTATAATTCCTCTTTGTACTAATTAGAGTCGTGGTTGTTTCTATCCATTGAGATAATTCTATATCAGTTCTACAGAATGCAACAATTTCATCTAGATCTTCTAGATTGCTAAATTTGCATTCAACTAATAAATCCCACCCACCATATAATGGTGTTACATAAGTGATCTGCCATTTTTCACTTTTTTTCTCACTATTTAAATTTCTTAGTTTTTCTGATACTTTCCACTGTGTTCCAATGATTTTCAGTCGAATTAAAATATAGCCACGATAGTAGATCTATTTAACACCTAAATTATATCGTTAGATATAGCATAAATAATAAATTAAATTATATTTACAATATTTTTCAAGATTTCTATTAATCTCAAAATTAAAGATTTATTACCTCAATTACTTGTTAAAATTATAAAAAGTGCATAATTACAGAAAACTCTTCTACCAGTAAATCTCTTTTAATGTTTTATGATACTCATTAAGCGATTTAATTTCAAGTTCTTTTCTGCGAACTTTTTCTATTGCATCTACTAATGCTTCGGCAAGTTGTAAGTTAATAAATACAGGGATATTGTAATCTACGGCCATTCTTCTAATTTTGTATTCATCTTCCATTATAGTCCTGAATTTTTCTTGAATAGTTGTAGGAAGGGGAATATTAATTACGAGATCAATAGCTCCGTTTTGTAGACATTCCATGATGTTTGGTTCCATGCCATATTCATGTATCTTATAAAGTTTAACAGCATAGATGCCATTATTTTTTAACGCAATAGCAGTATCTTGTGTTGCAAAAATTGTAAAACCTAAATTATTTAATTTATGCGCTAAAGGTATTACTTTTTGTTTCAATACTTTACCTCCTACAGATATTAAAACATTTCCCCCTTGAACTGGGATATTCATTTCAGCAGCTTCAAGTGACTTTATTAATGCTTCGGGAAAATCATTACCAAAACAAGAAACTTCTCCTGTTGAGCTCATTTCTACACTCAAGACAGGATCAGCTTTATCAAGTCGCATAAAAGAAAACATAGGAGCTTTTATTGATACGTACTCTCCGTAGGGGAGGTCCATTATTGATTGAGGAATTTTACCCCCCATAAAAACTTCAGCAGCAAGTCTCATCAAATTAATCCCTCTAGTTTTTGAGACATAAGGCATACTTCTACTAGATCTAAGGTTGCATTCTATTACGTAAACTTGTTTATCTTTAACGAGATATTGAACATTGAAAGGACCCTTAATTTTTAATGCTAATGCAATTTCTTTAGTATTTTTTTCAATTGTTTTAATAACTTTATCAGAAATTGTCTGTGGAGGGATTGTCATTGTTGCATCACCACTATGCACCCCTGCATTCTCTATATGCTCAACTATTGCACCTATAAAGACATTAGTTCCATCGGATACTCCATCAGCTTCCACTTCCCTCGCTCCGGTAAAGAATTTAGTGATTACGACAGGATATTCTTGAGAAACTGCTGCTGCAAGGTCAAGAGTATCTCTTAGAGTCTTTTCATCATAAGAAACTCTCATTGCAGCACCACTTAAAACATATGAAGGTCGTACTAATACGGGATAACCAACTTTTTTAGCGAATTTAAGAGCTTCTTCCTTATTCATTAACATGCTCCATTGAGGTTGACTAATCTTTAATTGATCTAATAAGTTACTAAATTTAGAGCGGTCTTCTGCCATGTCAATCCTGCTTCCATGAGTCCCAAGTATGTTTAGGTTTACTTTTCTAAAAAACTCAGAATATTTTGAAAACTTTGCAGCAAGATTTTGCGCAATCTGACCACCAACAGATACTACTACTCCTTCAGCTTTTTCAAGTTCAACAATATCTAATACTCTTTCTCCAGATAGTTCTTCAAAATAAAGTTTATCTGAGGTGTCATAATCAGTTGAGACCGTTTCAGGATTGTAATTCACCATGATTGCTTGGTCAATTCCTAACTTTTTTAGACCCCAAAGACAATTTACTGACCCCCAATCAAATTCTACAGAGGCTCCAATACGATAAGTTCCAGACCCAAGAACAATTACTTTTCTTAAATTTTGTTTACTTTCACGTTCAAAGTCAATATCATGTTCAGATGCTGCATATGTCAGATAAAGATAATTAGTAATTGCAGGCCATTCTGCTGCTAAAGTATCAATTCTTTTTACATAAGGCTGAATTTGATATTTCCTTTTTATAATTTGTCTAATTGTAATTACATCCAATCCCATAATTTTAGCTATTTGTCCATCTGAGAATCCAAAACGCTTTGCTCGTTCAAACCAATAAATTTTATCATCATCACTAGCCTCTAAAAATTCTATATTTTCTAATTCTTTTTCAATATCAATAATATTTTTTATTTTATACAGGAACCATTTATCTACTCGAGATAATTGATATATTTCATCAATAAAAATTCCTTTTTTTATAGCTTCGACAATTCTAAAAACTCTTAAATCAGTGGGATTATGTAATGCATATTTTAATTCATTAATGTCAGTAATCGGGTCTAATTCATTACCAACTATTCCTTTCATACCAATATCTAGCATACGGATTCCTTTTTGAAGTACTTCTTCAAATGTACGACCTATTGCCATTATTTCTCCGACACTTTTCATTTGGCTTCCTATTTTTCTGTCCACTCTTTGGAATTTCGTCAAGTCCCATCTAGGGATTTTTAACACGAGATAATCTAAAGCAGGTTCGAAACATGCCGTAGTAATGCCAGTAATTTTGTTTTTCAATTCTGGTAATGTATACCCAATTGCTAATTTTGCAGCTATATAAGCTAATGGATATCCTGTAGCTTTTGAAGCTAGTGCAGAAGACCTTGAGAGACGAGCATTTACTTCTATTGCCCTAAATTCTTTTGAGAAGGGATCTAATCCATATTGGATATTACATTCGCCAATAATTCCGAGATTTCTTATAACACGGATAGAAGCTGAACGTAACATTTGGTATTCTTCATTTGTTAAGGTTTGGCTAGGGGCAATAACAATTGATTCACCTGTGTGAATTCCAACAGGATCAAAATTTTCCATATTACAATTAATAAAACAGTTATCTTCAGCATCTCTTACTACTTCATATTCTATTTCCTTCCAACCCCATATACTTTCTTCTATTAATATTTGGTTTATTCTTGATTGGGCAAGTCCTTTTCTAGCCATTTTTTCAAATTCTCTCATATTACTACAAATCCCTGATCCTCTACCACCCAAAGTATAAGCCACTCGAATCATACATGGAAATCCGATCTCTTTTACTGCTTTAATTGCATCATTATAAGAAGATACAGCTTTACTTTTACATACTTTAACTCCTGATTCATCCATAGCTTGTACAAAAAGATCTCTATCTTCTGTTGCTTCAATTGCTTTTATTGGAGTACCTAAAACCTGTACATTATATTTTTTAAGAATTCCCAATTCTTTCAATTCAACCCCTACATTTAAAGCTGTTTGTCCTCCAAAAGCTAATAAGATTCCATCAGGACTTTCTTTTTTGATTACTTCCTCCACATAATTTGCATTGATGGGTAATAAATAAACCCTATCTGATAATTCAGGGTCAGTTTGAATAGTCGCGATATTAGGATTAATTAAAATAGTCTCTATCCCTTCTTCCTTAAGTGCTTTAAGAACTTGAGACCCACTATAATCAAACTCACCTGCTTGACCGATCCTAATGCCTCCACTCCCTAAAACAAGAGCTTTTTTAATATTTTTATTTAATGGCATTAAGAGCTCAACCTCATGCTATCTATGAATTTATCAAATAAATATAATGAATCCAAAGGTCCAGGACAAGCTTCTGGATGAAATTGAACTGCAAAAATAGGTTTAGTTTTATGTTCAATCCCCTCATTAGATTTATCATCGATATTTCTAAGGATTTCATTAAAATCACCTTTTTCAAAATCTTTTATGCAAAATCCATGGTTCTGAGAAGTAATATAACATTTATTTGATTTAAGATCAATAACAGTTTTATTACCACCCCTATGCCCGTATTTAAGTTTATAAGAAGTTCCTCCAGCTCCTAATGCCAGGATCTGGTTTCCTAAACATATTCCCATAGTAGGAATGCCTTGTTCGATAAGTTTTCTGGAAACTTCGATTGCGTCTTTACATAATGCTGGATCACCAGGACCATTTGAAATAAAAATTCCATCTGGATTGTAAGACATAATTTGTTGATAGGTATAATTATGGGGTACTATTATTACTTCTAATCCCCTATATACAAGATTTCGTAAAATATTCAGTTTAAAACCCATATCTAATAAAACTACTTTACCAATAGGATTATGTGATTTATAAATACATACTTCTTTAGTAGAAACCTCACTTGCAAGATCTCGAAGATTTGGGTCTATTGCTTTAGAAGCAACTTGCTTTAAGTAATCAATATCAGGATTTTCCCCAGAATTATATACTGCTAATGCTCCTACTTGAACGCCCTCCTCACGTAAAATTGTAGTAACTGTTCGTGTGTCAATCCATTCAATCCCAGGAACACCCTGTTCTGTTAAAAATTCATCAAGAGTTTTAACACTTTGATAATGATTAGGGTATTTACAACATTCATTTACTACAAAACCAGTTACTTTAATAGAATCTGATTCAAAATGTTTAATTATACCATACTTATCTTTCTCCCATTGAGGAACTCCGTAATTTCCTATAAGTGGATGAGTCATTACCACTATTTGCCCCCAATAAGACGAATCAGTTAGAGTTTCAAGATAGCCCGCACCTGTCATAGTATTAAATACAAGTTCTCCTGTTACAATTTTAGTTGCCCCAAAACCTATTCCTTGAAAATAACGCCCATCTTGAAGCATTAAAATTGCAGGTCTCTCTTTTTTATAAAGCATTTATTCTTCTGTAACATTCAACTTTTAAATCTTTAAAATAAGAAAAACATTACTTTTATTAAGGTTATTTATTAACTAGTTAAATATAATTAACTTTAACTAAATCCACCTTAAGAACTAGAAGAATTTTATGTATTATTATCAATAAATCTTTTAGATTTATAAAGATCTAAAAGAGTGGATTTTATTGATTCAAGTATTGATTCAAAATTTAATTCCTCAAATGTTTTAAACCAAGAAAAATTATGAGTATTCAAATTTTCTTTGTTATTAGTTTCATGTAAGAGAATTATATTATTATCTAATATATATGAAGGATCTAATATATTTTCATTTCCATCTTCTAATATTTTAAGATTTTGAAGCATACATTCAAGTAAATCATCATAGAGTAGTAATGGAATATATTTTATCTGTTTTGGTTTCAATTCATCTAAATCAAGATCTTGATTATCTATATTGTATTTATATCCTTTCTCAACTAAGTTATACACATCAATATCTACCAGTTCAGGATGATATTCAACCCTTTCAACTTTTTTCCCTTTTTCACGATATTTTCCTATTTTTTCTCTATACATTCGAACTTTACTTACTTTACTTTTAGTTTCAATTATAACTAAATTTTGGTTAATTCTGTTTTCACATATTTCTTTAATAATTTTGCAATAATCCGTTGCGGCATTTATAAGATCTTCATTGTTTAGTTTTGCTTTCAACACTGTACTAATATATGCTTTCAAAAATGCTGAGAAATCTTCCTCAATTTGCCTGATTTTCGCATAAAGGAATTTTGATGACTCCCACCATTTATTAATTTTCTCTATCTTAAGGTGATTTACAAATAGTTCAAAAGCACGAATTTCAGTAAAATAAAGCAATTTTTCTATACCATATTGAAGAAAAATAGAGGGATTGACCTTCGCTTCCAGATCATCCATTATCGGGAAGGTTATTGGTTCTCTAGGACGTATTAAAAGTGATTTTTCTCCATTAAATACCCGATCTACCCTCATTGGTAAAGGCATTATTGGATTTTTCCTTATTTTTTTTAAGAGTACTATTGCGTAATCTTTATTATAAGATGTAATGTCGGGAGGAAATATTTCTATATAAAAGAAAAATGGTGCTGCATCAGATTTAAAAATTTTGAATTTATTAATTGGATTTACCATAATAACTAATTGTTAGGCCTAATGAATTAAATACATCAATTTAAAATTATTAATCTTATATAGTGTTTGATAATATCTTAAATTATTTAAATTCGAATTAAGTATTAAGAATATGCAATCTTTAACAGATTTATATGTAAAAAATAGTAAGTCAAGATAATATATTATATAAAAAATAAATTAAAGAAGTGATATAATAAAAATTCCTTCATATTTCATTACTTAATAGTAGTATGGGCTTTCTTCAAACGATTTTCTGCATCTTGAACAATTTCTTCGACAATATCTTTAGCATTCCCTAAACTATTTATGATTCCTATACTCTGGCCTAATAAAACCGCTCCAGAATTTACATCACCCTTGTATGCTGCTTCATAAGCTTTACCTTCCTCAATTATATCTTCTGCAGTAAATGCTGATTCCTCTGCCATTTTTTCCTCCTTACTTACGACAAGTCCATGATGTAATGAATATTCATTTTTCCAAAGTCTAATTGGTCCTAGTGCTCCTGTTACCAATACAGTGTCTTGAGCTTTTCCTGAGGGTACAACATTTTTATATATCTCATGAAATTCACTTTCATTAGAGGCAATAAATCTGGATCCCATAGCGATAGCTCCTGCGCCCATAGCTAAAGCAGCAGCAAGCCCTTCACCCGTAGCAAATCCACCACATGCGATCACTGGGTAATCCGGGTATTTTTTTAAAACTTGTTGAAGCAAGACTAAAGTACTAACTTTTTCATAGGATTGATGACCTCCTCCTTCTCCACCAGTTACCACCATTCCATCTACATTTGAAGCAACACATTTTTCTGCAAGCCATAATGCTGGAGCTACATGAAAATGCTTTATATTTGAGCCACTTTCTTTTAATTTTTGGTATTCTTTTGATTGAGGTAATGTTCTTGAGGATCCAGCACTAGTAATAGCATATATACATTGCTCTCTTAATCTTGGAGTTTCTCTAATAAATTTGGGAATATCTCTAACAAGTTCTATAGCAGCAGTTTCTCTACGAGAAGTTCTAATATTAAAACCAAAAGGTTTATCTGTGTGCTCTACTACTTTAAGCATATTTTCTTTCATTATATCCACAGGGGATTTTTTGGCCAAAACATCACTTATCAAAGCACTATGACTTAATACACCTAAACCTCCTGCCTCTGATACTGCAATTGTTAGTTCAGTTGTATAAAATGGACCCATAGGGGCAGCAACAATAGGATATTTAATTCCTAGCATTTTTGTTACATTTGTTTCTAAAACCATTATAATCACTATTTCTTTTTTTATTTTTTTTAATAGTTACTCTAGTTAAATTTAGTAGACAAAATAAAGTTAAAGAATTAGTATCCAAAATGGTAAGAATATTTTCAATTATTGGTAATTTATTAATCATTGAGAGAAAAAAGCGAACAACCCTTTCGTTTTCTTTTAAGGATATCGCTTGCTCGGGACAAAAATATGCATAAATTCCACAAACAATAAAGAAATCTCCGTTATAAGCTTTATTCTCGTCATTTAAATGCATATTTCCCGTATGACACCTTTCAATGCAATCTTTGAAGAATTTTTTAATATCTACAAAACTATGAAAAAGAGTTACAAGAGATTAAACAAAGAGTGATCCTTTTTAATTAACTGAAATTACTTATTGAAAATAAAAAGAATTACAAAAAAAAAAGTTATTGTAA
>JBHLQA010000031.1:0-14648 GCA_048885285.1 Candidatus Odinarchaeota archaeon | reverse complement strand
TTATTCCTTTCCTTTATTGAATTTATAGAAATCATTATAAGATTTTCAAAAATAGTTATTAATAATATAACCCCAAAATAATCCCATAAGATAGAATAAATTGGAAATGATATATAGAGAACTCCTAAGAAAATACAGCATAAATTCAAGATAAATATTAAGTAGCTTATAATTTTGGATGGAGGAACTTTTAACCATTTATTACTAGTATTCATTTATTTCTTATTATTTATTTATCCCCTGTTTTTACCTTAGATATAATTGTCAGATCTATTTATAAGGAATCTTAATACGATATTATCATCTAATATCTATTGATTCAAATAGGAATCATAATTTAACCTTGAATAAATAGTCAAAAAAGAAATATTAAAATATAAATAAATAGAAATATTTTTAAATTGGAAGCGGAGAATATTAGGAATTAAGATCTATGTTAAAAATGAGAACAATATCTTCTTTTCTTCTCATCTTTTTATGTGATATTGACATGTACTTCATTATTACTAAAACAATAGTTAATTATAATATTATGGTTTAATCTGTGGATCTTTCAATAAAGGAATTATTTGAGGACCATTTGGCAATATTAGTATAGAGGCATTATTACTATATTTTTTTAAACACTCTGTAATAGCATCTTCAACAGTTTTAGCATATTTCAATCCAATATTGCCAATTTCAACTTTATTTAAACTTGAAATCACATATATATCTGCTTTCATAAGAATTCTAGCTAGAATTTGAATTTCCCATTGATCTGGAACAATTAATTCTTTATCTAAAATTTTTTTATATAACTCATCAGGTTCAAGCCCAGAAAAAATCAAATCCTTAAATTCATTTTGTCCAATCCCTACTCCATCAGCACATTCATTGACAGAAATAATCGTCCCTCCTTTTTTAATTGCCATTTCCCCAATAGCCATACTCTTTACAGCTTGATACAAATTAAGATCGAGGGGATATCCACCATTTCCGCATATAACAATATCATATGGATTATGTATTTCTCTGAAAATATGTTTTATCTGATAATCTACAAGTTTTTCATGAGCTTTTTCGAAATCTCCAGAGACTACTTGTACAATCTCATGTTTTTCATTTATACAGACATTTACAATGAAATCTACTCCAATCATTTTAGACAGTTCTATTGAATTCTTATGTAATGGATTCTCCTTATAAATTCCAAAACGAGCAAAGGGAGAGGCAATATTTTTTGCGGAGTGATTATATTGAATAGTATCCGCTCCCGCTATCCCTGGAACTATAGATTTACGGCCTCCAGAGAACCCAAAAAAGAAATGAGGCTCAACATATCCAGTTAAAATCTTCAAATCTGCTTTATAATATAGTTTATTTACTAAAATTGGAGAATTATCATATGTAGTTCCTAAATTGATCAAAGAGTTTGCATCAGTAGCCACATGATCAATGACCTTAAATCTATTTATTAGATTCGGTCCTAAAATTCGGTTTAATTCTTCTTCACGAGAAGTACGATGTAACCCTGTGGCAATTAGAATCGTGATTATATCATCATCGATCCCATAGCCATTTAATTCTGCAATCGATGCCTCTAGAATTAAACAAGAAGGAACTGGTCGTGTTGCATCACTTACTACTATACAAACGGAGTTTATTTTACCTTTTTTTTTTACGATTTCTTTGAGAGTCCTACAACCTATTGGATTTTTAATTGATTTCTTAATTTTTTCAAAGGGATTTTGAATAGGTTTTTGTTCTATAGGTTTGAAGATAGAGACATTCCATTTTGAATCAATATTTATGTCAAGACCTAATTTTCCATAATCTAATTTCATGACTTTCCAATATTTTTATGAATTATTTCTCGTGCTTTTTCAAAAATCTCGATTGTATTCACTCCAGCAGGACATTTAATTTGACAGAGACCACATAATGTACACGTATGTAAAACTTTAATGATTAAATCATTTAATTTTAAATCACCATATACCAAGCCATTTAAAAGGTTTAAGCGTCCCCTTGGACTATATGTCTCTATTTTATATTCAATTCTAGAAGGACATGAGATACAAAACCCACATCTCATGCATTTTAATTCTAGGAGTTTATCATTTTGTTTTTTTAAGGTACGTGTTGCTTTTTTTTTAATTAATACCCGTGTATCGCCCTTTCCAATTCCAGGATTTAAAATCATATTTGGATCAAAAAGTTTTTTGATTTGCATCATTAATTCAATTACTTGTTCATCATGCTCGAGTTTTAGATAAGGTGTTTTAATTTTTCCAATTCCATGTTCACCAGTTATAGTTCCCCCTACAGGTATTATAATTTCTCTATACAAATAATCAATTGCTTTTTCAAAATCCTTAACATCTTCTTCATTATTCTCATTAAATAGAAAGGTTGGATGCAAATTTCCTTCCATATGGCAAATAATGCCAACTAATAAATTTTTAGCATTGATTTTTTTAGGGATTTGCTCAATCTTTTTAATTACATCAGAAAATTGAGAAATCTGAATTGTACAGTCTTCAACACTTGTATTTGGACGAATTCTTGAAAGAGCTGGGAGGTTAGCTTTCCTTGCAAAAATTAACCTTTCTCTTTCCTCTTGGTTCATAGCTACTCTGTGAAATATCGGTTTTTTTTTTATAATAATCTCAAACATCAATGCAAATTCATCATCCACTTCTCTTACAGAATTTCCATCCACTTCAGCTAATAATATATATCCCTCTGGAAACTCTAAGAACTCTCCGCCCAAATATTCAGTAACAGCTTGTAAAACCACCTTATCCATGAATTCTAATAAGTTAGGTATTATTCCACTTCTTCTGATTTCTATAACAGCATCTTTCAAATTATCAATATTATTAAAAATGAATACTCCTAATTTTCTTTTCTTTGGTAAAGGTCTAATCCTTAATCCGATTTTAGTAATAACGCCTAGTGTTCCTTCGGAACCAATGAATAAGTCTTTTATGTTATAAGAAGATACCGATTTTAATACTTTTGACCCTAAATTAATAATATTCCCATTTGGTAATACTACTTCTATATACATGACATAATTTTTTGTTACTCCATATTTGAATGCCTGAATTCCCCCAGCATTGCTAGCAACCATTCCACCAATAGTAGCAACGGAACTTGAACCTGGATCTGGAGGAAAAAAATATCCAAATGTTTTTAAAGTATCATTTAATTCATCACAAATTATTCCTGGTTCAACCTCAACATAATTATTTTCAATACTTATTTTTATTATCTTGTTCATCTGGCTTAAATCTAGTATTATCCCCCCATATGGACTCAATGGACCAGATGATAAACTTGTTCCACTCCCTCGAGGGGTAACTGGAATCTTGTTTAAATTTGATAATCTTATTATTTCAGCAATTTGAGTAGTATTTTGTGGAATCAAAATTAAATCTGGAATCCAATCCTTATTAAAAATTGAGCCTCCAAAAGTATATGTCCACCTAACTTCAAAATTATTAAAAAAAAATTTTTCTCCAACAATTTTTTTTAATCTATTTGATAGAGATTGCGAAATTTTATTATATTTTATATCCATTTTCTAAAAATTGGAGTTGAGGTATTATAATATTTAGTTTAACGCTTTTAGATATATTTTATTCTTTTAGAAATAAATAAGAATTCTGTTTTATCAAACTTTAAATAAAAGTAGTTTATTATTATCTTGGCAAAAAATTCATATTATGAATAGGACTTTAATATGGGAAAGGTTTTAAGAGATATTTGGATTTTACATGAACATGGTATTGCAGTATTTAGCCGAGTAATCGATCCTAATATAGCACCACAATTGGTTAGTGGTTTATTTTCAGCATTATATAAATTTGGAGAAACTCTATCTCATGGTGGAATTTCAAATTTTGAATTGAATAGTATTCGCTTCACAATTGAGAAGATGAATCATTTCATTTTCATCACGAATTCATCCAATAATGTTAAACCTAAAAGAGTTATGAACGAATTAAAAAAAATTGCCAAAAAATTCTTTAACATATATCCTGAAGTAGTTAGAGAGAATTGGAATAATGACATAAATTTATTTAAGAATTTTGAAGAAAAAATAATTGATTCATTGGTAGATTCCGTTTAAAATAGGTCAAAATCTTTAAAGTATTAATTAATTTTTCTTCTACATTAACACTTTTTTATTTTAAATTTATAATGGAAAAAAATTTAAGATTAAGTTGTTTTTATAATAATAAAAAGGAAACTTATCAATATATTAAAGGAAAAATTGATGAAACCAACTGAAAAGAAGAACACAATTAATAAAGATAATATCGAAGAATTTCCACTAATAAATAAAGTGTCTTTGGGTACATCGAATAATTTAGGTAATATAATTAAAAATCTATCAAATCCACGTTTCTTAGGATCATTTCACATGCAAAAAGATGCCAGTTATAGTTCTAACTTAATAGAGAACCTTGTAGAAAGTGAATTAAAATCAAAAATAACACATTCAATAAAAGACTCATTATTCAATCCAATTACAAAAATATTGATAATAACAGCTATCTTCTTCAATCTTCTCTGGATACTCTTTATTTATATTCTCTAAACATTTAATATGAAGCTAATAGAAGATCCAGAAAACTCTAAAAATGATATTATTTTTTAGAACTATAATAAATTTATATTTACTAAATTAATAGAATTTTATATTCTTCAAGTCTTAAATTTAATATCAATGACTTATGTTTTCAATAAAACTAATTATATAGGATGGTGATATAAAGTTGATTTACGACGTTATCATTATTGGAGGCGGTGTTACTGGTTGTTGTATAGCTCGTACACTTTCAAAATATGATTTAAATATTTGCTTATTAGAAAAGGAAGCAGATATTGCTTCTGGAACAAGCAAGGCTAATTCTGGTGTTATTCATGCTGGTTATGCATCTCCTAGAGATTATATTAAACGACACTTAGCTATTAGGGGAAATAAATTGTATACTCAAGCAGCAGAGGAACTAAATTTCCCTTTTAAAAGAATTGGTTCGTTTGTTGTAGCTTTGGAGGACAATCAAATTAAGCAACTGGAAGAGGAAAGAAAAAAGGGGGTTGAAGATGGGATTCCAGGATTAGAGGTCATTTTAAATAAAGAAAAAATAAAAAAAGTGGAACCAAGACTGACTGATGAGGTTGTTGGTGTGTTGCATGCACCTACTGGTGGTCTTGCTAGTCCTTATGAATTAACATTTGCCTTAGCAGAAAATGCTGCTATGAATGGAGTCAAAATTTTTAGAAATCATCGAGTTGTCAAAATTACTCATCAAGAATATATTTTTACTGTACGAACGCTTGCAGGAGAATTTAAGAGTCGAAATATTATCAATGCTGCTGGATTATATGCTGCTCAAATCTCTAAAATGTTAGGTTTAGATTATTTTAGTATAACACCAAGAAAAGGTGAATATATACTTTTCGACCGTAATGCAATTCAGCTAAATAAAATCTTATTCCCAATGCCTACAAAAATATCAAAAGGAATTTTAGTTTGCCCTACATTACATGGTAATACTTTTATTGGTCCAAATGCTCAAAATATACCTGATCTTGAAGATATATCAACAACTACTTCAGGTTTAAAAGAAATCTTAGAAGGTGCCACGAGATTAGTTCCGAGTCTTCCTGTAAGAAGCTCGATAAGAAATTTTGCTGGATTAAGAGCAGTCCCTGAGGGCTATGATTTTATCATTGATAATACTGATGTTTATGGATTTATTAATGTTGCTGGGATTTTATCACCAGGATTAACAGCAACTTTTGCAATTGCAGAAAAAGTAGTCGAATTTCTTGAATTATTAGGTGAGAACTTAAAAGTGAAAGAGGATTATAATCCTATTCGTCCTAAGCCAGAACGATTTAAAGATTTTACCAAAGAAGAACTTGATAAAAAAATACAAGAAGATCCAACTTGGGGTAGAATCATATGTAGATGTGAAACCATTCCTGAAAAAGAGATTATTGATGCAATTCATGCACCAGTTGGCGCTACGACAGTTGACGGAGTTAAATTTCGCTGTAGACCTGGAATGGGCAGATGTCAAGGTGGGTTCTGTCGTCCTAGGGTTATTGAAATTTTGTCAAGAGAACTAAAGAGAACATATGAAGAAATTACTAAAAGGGGAGAGGATACTAACATTTTAATCGGAAAAACTAAGGACTTTCTATTAAATCAAAAAAGGGAGGGATCTCGGGGAAAATGAAAAAATATGAAGTAGATGTTGTTGTAATAGGTGGTGGATCGGCAGGACTAGCTGCTGCTATAGTTGTCAAAAAGGCAGACTTGAATGTTTTAATAATAGAGAGAGATAAAGAATTAGGAGGAATAACCCTTCAGTGTATTCATAATGGTTTTGGGCTTCATGAATTTGAAGAAGAATTAACTGGTCCTGAATATGTTCAAAGATTTATTAATGAAGCTCGGAATTTAAATATTCCATATATGTTAGATACTATGGTAATTGAATTTACACCAAATAAAACGGTATACGCAGTAAATAATAAAGAAGGTTTAATAGAAATTAATGCTAAAGCCATCATTCTCGCCATGGGATGTAGAGAAAGAACTAGAGGTGCGATTAATATACCTGGTTTTCGACCATCTGGTATATTTACTGCTGGACAAGCCCAAAGATTTGTTAATATTGAGGGATATTTACCAGGTAGAACTTTTGTTATATTAGGAAGTGGGGATATTGGTATGATCATGGCACGTCGCCTAACATGGGAAGGATGTGAAGTTAAAGCTGTCGTAGAAATTCAACCTTATGTGAGTGGATTAATAAGAAATCAAGTCCAGTGTCTTGAAGACTATGGAATTCCCTTGATAACCAGTTATACAATTACAAAGATTCATGGAAAAGATCGTTTAAAAGGGATAACAATAAGTAAAGTAGATCGCAACTTCGATAGAATCATTGGTTCTGATAGATTTATTGAATGTGATACTTTATTATTATCTGTTGGATTAATTCCAGAAAACGAGTTAACTAGAGAATCTGGGGCAGAAATTTCACAAATGGGAGGTCCTGTTGTAGATAATAATCTAGAAACAACAATAGATGGTGTTTTCGCTTGTGGGAATGTGTTACAAGTTCATGATTTAGTGGATTTAGTAACAGCAGAAGCAAAACGAGCTGGCTTAAATGCCACCGAATATATTAAAGAAAGGTATGGTAAAGAAATAGGGAAAAAATTAAATATTAAATGCGAAGCAGGTAAGAATATTAATTATATAAAACCCGATTTAATAAATAAAACAGATTTATCAAATGACATAATTTTCACCTTCCGAGTAAAATTGCCAAACAGAAGAATTTTAATTCAGATCAGAGATAATAAAAATAAAGTAATCTATAAAAAAAAGAGGCGATATGTTATACCCAGTGAAATGATTGAATTAAAATTAAATTTAAATGAATTAAGTATAGATTCTGATTGTAAAAATTTGGTGGTTGAAGTAATCCCTCGTCCAGAGGTATTAATCGAGAATGATTAATTAAAGCTAGAGGTAGTTAGAAATATCAACTAATAATAATGAAAATAATCTTCCTGAAGGATCTAAGGACATTAGATGTATTGTTTGTCCTACTGGCTGTCTTGTTCATGTGGAAAACATTAATGGAGAATTAATCATAGAGGGTCACTCCTGTAAAAGAGGGGAGGAATATGCAAGGGAAGAATTCGTCGCTCCAAAAAGAATCCTTACGACAACAATGCGAATTGAAAATGGATTTTTGCCATTAATACCAGTTAGATCCGATAAACCAATTCCAAAAGAAAAATTAGAAGAGACTTTAAAACTCATAGCAAAAACTAAACTTAAGGCTCCAATAAAAATGGGAGATATACTATTGGAAAAAGTATTAGGTCTAGAAATTAATATTATTGCCAGTAGAGATTTGATTGAAGGATAATAATATTAGCTTTTATTTTATACATAAAATTATGAGATTTTTTAGAAATAAATATCAATAACTTTAGATTTGACTTTTTATTCATTATATTAATATAATAGAGAGATGAATTATTTGAATAAAGATGAAATTCTAACTCAATTGGAAAAAATATCTGGAAAGGAGTTTGTTTCCAATAAAACTGGAGAACTTTTTATTTATTCCCAAGATCCTGGGGCCTCTGAACCACGTCCAGTTGATTTTGTAGTATTACCTAAAAATGTGGAAGAAATTCAAAAGATTGTCAAACTAGCGAATAGTGAAAATATACCTCTTATTCCTATGGGAGGGGGATTAACACTTAGTGGATTAATAATTCCCGTAAGGGGTGGTATTGTATTAGATTTAAAGAGAATGAATCAGATACTTGAAATAAATGAATTAGATCGTTATGCTTTATTAGAACCAGGAGTAACTACGGGGATGCTCAAGGCATATTTAAACGAAAATTTCCCTGAATTACAGCCTCCTATTCCCGACGCACCACCATCGGCTACTATTGCAGGAAATATGTTAATACACGGGTCAGGGTCATTATCTCAGAAATATGGATGCCATTCTTCTATGATTAATGGTCTTGAAGTTGTATTGCCAACTGGAGAAATAGGCAAGTTTGGGTCATGTGCAGTTTCAGAATATTGGTTTTCAAAGGGACCAATTCCTGATTTAATTGGTCTATTTACAAGTGCTTTTGGTACAATGGGTATTATCACAAAAATATCTATTAAATTATTTCCAAGACCAAAATTTCGAGACATGATTTTTGGCTTTATTAAAGGATTTTCAGTCTTACCGAAACTTATGTCTGAAATAACTTTCACTGAATTAGCTGAAGATATTATGATCAGTAAAGGTGATGTCCCAGAAGCTTACAAAGATTTTGGAATGTTAATGGTTTATATTGCTGGAAATTCCAAGGATGAAATGGAATTTAAGAGAAAAACGATAGAAAAGATTCTTAAAGATCATAAGGCTCAAATTACTCCACTAGCAGGAAAAGCTAGAGAACGATTGATGGCAGAACCGCAATACGGAGCTGCATTAGCAGCAGATTGGAGGAAAGGAGGAGGTTTCGAATATGTTGGATCCTTTATCCCATTAGAAAAAATTCCAGAAGCTATTGAGAAAGGCACAGAAATATCTAGAAGATATGGGCTTCTAACGTCTCTTCTCTTTCGTTTAATTGGTAGAGGTCATGCTGTAATGTATTCTGTGACTTTCCCCTTTAATCGTGCTGATCCTAAAGATATGATAAATACAAGGAAAGGATTGGAGGATACAGATAAAATGATATTAGAAATTGGAGGAATCCCTTGGAAAGCAGAATTAGCAGGTCAAAAATTAATATTGGAGAAAATGGATCCTAACTTTAAAAAATTATTCAAAAATATTCGAAATATAGTTGATCCTAATGGGATTATGAATCCTGGAAATTGGGAGGTGCAATAAAAATGACGTCTGAAGTTAGTCAGGATTGGAAAAGTATTGTGCATAGATGTTTTCGATGTGGTTATTGTAAATTCACTTATAGTTATTCTGACTTTAATTGCCCTAGTTATAAAAAATATAAATTTGAAACTTATAGTACAGGAGGACGTATGTGGTTAATTTATGGATTAATCAACAATGATCTTGAATGGAGCCAAGATTTAGCAAACGTTCTATATGCATGTCCAACCTGTGGTAATTGTACAGAAAATTGTAAATTTGAAAAATTTAAGGGTTTTCTTGTAGATATTATTGAAGCTGCGCGTGCGGAAGCATTTAACAATGGGTTTTGCCCAGAAAATCAAAAATTCTTACTAGAACGTACCAGAAATTCAAATAATTATAATCCATATGGTGAGAAAAATTCAGATAACAATGAATTAAAAAAGAAATATAATTTACCAGAAAAGGCAGAGTGGGTATATTATATCGGATGTACATCTAATTATCGTCAACAAGATCTTAGAGATGCCACTTTACGATTATTAAAAAAGGTTGGAATTAATTTTACACTTATAGATGAACATTGTTGTACAAGTCCCTTAATTAGAACTGGTCAAAATGAAATAGTCTCTGATTTTATAAATTATAACATAAATCAAATTCGAAATGCAGGGGCATCTAAAGTAATAACTTCCTGTGCAGGATGTTATAGGACATTAAAAAAAGATTATGAAAAGTTTGGAGCAGATCTAGGATTTGAGGTGTTTCACACAGGAGAATTAGTTAAGAAATTATTGGAAGAGGGAAAAATTAAGATTTTATCGAATTATGAGAATGTTGTAACCTATCATGATCCCTGTCATTTAGGAAGACATATGGATATGTATGAAGTACCAAGAGAGATAATTAAATCAATCCCTGGAATAAAATTTATTGAGATGAAAAGAAATCGAGAAAATGCTTGGTGTTGTGGTGCGGGAGGAGGAGTGAAAATAGGTTATCCAGATTGGTCCGTAGAAATATCAAAAGAACGATTAGAAGAGGCCAGAGAAACTGGTGCAACAGTTCTTACATCGATGTGTCCATTTTGCAGAACTAATTTATCTGATGCGAATAAGAAATTTAATATGGGTTTTGAGATAATTGATTTAATTGAGTTAATAGATCAATTAAAAATAGAAGTAAATGAATAAAAAATCTTAATTCATACATAAAAACCTTAAATTAAAAATTATAGTGTTAGAAACTAAGCTGAAAATAATTAAAAGAGAGTAAAGTGAGGTGAGGCCTCCCATTTATCTATCTTTTTATATTAAAACATTGGATTTAATATGTTTTTATTAGATTGTTTTTTATTGATACTGTACATAATTGGCCTATTTGATTTATATCTTTAAACAATTGACGAAGAAAAGATTTTAATTGAAATTTTCGGAGATGATAATAAAAATTATATAAAAAAAACTGGTCGGTTTTTTATTAGGTTGAGAAAATAATTAGATTATTCAAAATAATGAAAAATTTCAATTAATCCATAGCAATTAAAATCTGATAATTTTTCATTTTACTAAAGTATATAAAATAAAACTAAGATTAAATTCATAATAAAAATTACATTAAATTCTAAAAAAAAACTCTAAGAGGAGAATTATTCTGTCAGAATTTGAACAAAAAGTTTTAAAATTACTTGAAAATATTAACGGTAAATTAGATAAATTATTGAACTCTGCCCCTACTCAAGTGAGTTCTGCACCTACTACATCATCTACACCTACTCCCAAGGCTACTACAGTTAAACCATCTGAAATTGTGGATAGGCAAGAGGAAGAAGCACGTATGGAAGAAAAGCCTCCAGTTGAGGGCCGTAGAGTATGTCCTGAATGTGGGGGTACAGCCTTTTCTACACTTGAAGATAAAAGTCAAGTATTACACCAAATGGGTGGCGTAAAAATATATGCGAAAAAATATGTCTGCAAGCAATGTGGATATGAATATTAATGAGTATATACAAATATTTTTTAAAATTTTTTTTATTATACATAAAGAAAAAGAATTAAAGAATTTACACTATTCTACTTGTTGTCCTATACGATAAGAATCTTTTATTTTTTTATTACCTGATTTTTACACTTTTTTTTAAATTCGTTATTAAATGAATTTACTTCCATTATTTTTTTTGGTTTTAACATATCAAAATTATAATTTGATCTTTATAACTTAACATTAGTTTATTTATGATAATTCCTTTCAGTTAGATTTTTAACCACACTATAATTTAAATTCTTAATTGAAAAATTAATAAGGTATTTGCGGGGTAATATAAAATTCCTAAATGGAGAGTCAAAAAATATACGCAATATGTTAAAAATTTCATTTTAAACAACTTTACTGACCGTAAGATACCTTATTCTGCTCAGATAGAATTAACGTTGCGTTGTAATGGTAAATGCCCATTTTGCTCAATTCATTCTTTACCAGAACCCATAAAAGGTAATGATATGACAACAGCACAAATAAAATATCTTATTGATGAAATTTCAAATCTGGGCATATTGGCTCTATCTTTCACAGGTGGAGAACCAACATTAAGAAATGATCTCCCCGAATTAATCAGATATACAGGCGTAAAACATGGATTATTGAATGGAATTGCAACAAACGGATATTTATTACCTAAATTGTTTAAAGAAAATAAAATCGAAGGATTAGATTATATTCTAATCTCTTTAGATTACCCTACTGCAGAATTACACAATAAAATGAGAGGTATAAAAACCTTTGATAAAGTGATCGAATCTATCAATTTAGCAAATAAGCATGATATCAAGACGATTATAAGTACTGTAGTTATGAAAAGCAATATCCTTCTCTTAGAAAATATTTGCCAATTAGCCGAAAGATTAGGATCCTCAGTAGAGATGTATCCATGTGAAGACATTATCCGAGATTTTTCAAATAAAAGCTATCAAATCAGCAATATTGAAGAAATTATGCCTGATATATCTCAATGGGCAAATCAAATTAAAATTTTGAAAAAAAAATATCGCAATATTTTAACAGATCCTGTGAGTATTGAGGTAGTTCAAAAAGGATTTGGTGGATATCCAAATTATAATCAAAAAACATTGCGTTGTCATGTAGCTGAAGCTTATTTATTTATAAGTCATGATGGTTTCATTAGTTATCCATGTAAAATACACCCTATTAAAAGATTCAACGCCTTAGAATATCCTGTTTCTACAATTTATAATTCATATGAAGTAAAAGAAATAATGAAAATGCATGATAATTATAGTTTCTGTAATAAATGTCGTTTAGGTTGTGCAATTGCATCTTCAATACCAACTCGTTGGAAAACACTCTATGCAAAATATATTAAAGGGTTTATAGATGGGGGTTTACGATAAAAAAAGACTTCCTAAATCTCAATAATTTCAAAGCATATAATTTATTATTTATTAGTAAATACAATTCATAAAATTTAATTTTAAATACGTTTTTCATAAGGTAGTGATACTATAATGTCAAATGTTGCTGTCATAATCCAAATTCTGTTTATAACTATCGGTATGATTATCTTTGGCTTGGTTCTTAATTATGTTTTAGGATTAAGGAAAGAAGCATTAAATGATTTAAGGAATAAGGCATTAAATCTCCAAGAACGTATGAGAAATGCTCAGCTTTTAGGTGATTATCAATTAATGGCAAAACTCCAACAAGAATCAGTTCTGTTTATGAAACAGATGATGAAAAAACAAATAATTCCCCTTTGTATTAGATGTGCAATTTTTCTTGGAATTTTTGCAATACTCACAATAATATATTCAGATTATAACTCTGGGCTAATACCATTTCCAATTCTCTTTTTTGGAAGTGGTTGGGTTGCAATTTATTTTCTTTTCTCAATTTCTATTTCCTTAATAATATATCTTGGAAAGAGATTATATAGGAAGATCACTGGGAAAGGACCATCATCACAGAGTTATCTTACAGAGCTTATAAAAATGATTTCACCCACTCAGCAAGATTCAAGTGAACCTTTCCAAATTTCTACTGCAGAACAATATCAAATAACAGATTATAATAATACTACAAAGAACCATCAATTAGAAGACTCATCAACTCGAAAAGATACTTGGAAAGATCGTTTAGAAGACTAAAATAAATAATTTATTCTGCAAATTGAAATCTTAACAAAAAAAAATGAATCGAAATTTAGTTTTAAACTTCATATTCATTGGATTATTTATACTGTTTTTGATTTTATCTTTAATGGTTGATTTCTTTTTTTTTATTCCTATACTTTATTTTTTACCCTTTTCATTTAGAACAAGAACTCGAAAAAAATTGAATTTTAAACAAAGCCTACCAGAAAATTCATCTGGACAGAATTCTAAAAGAATAAAAGTAAAATATTGTCCTAAATGTGGAGGACAAATGAAACAATCAATTGCTAAATTTTATTATCATTGTGGAGAAAAATTAAATAATATACAAGATGAAGTACGTTATGGTTGAAGAAAACGATACAAAAAGACAAATGACATTGTATTTTTTGTTTGCTGGAGTAATGATGGGTCTCAATTATTTAATTCAAAAATTGAATGAATTAGTTATTGCTCCTTTCGTTTGTCAAAATTATGGGATAATTGAGTTCATCCACGTATTTTATTGTTCAGTTGACCCTTTTGATATGTCAGAACTTATTGGTTCTATAATTGCTGTTGGTGTTACATATATCATTAAGTTCTTTTTAGATAAATATATAGTTTTTAAAAAAAAAGGGACTGGTATTAAACAAACCTCTACGGAATTTATGAAATATTTTGGTTTTGCCATATTAACTACAATCGAATTTATTGGAATTCAATTTTTATTAACTAATTTCCTTAATTCACCTCTAGAAATAAGCTTTATTATAGCATTATCTATTGGGTATCTAACAAAATTTTTCTTAGATAAAAAATATATTTTTAATGATGAATTACAAATTGAAAAATAAAAAGATTTAATAGATTAAATGGTGTTTTTAATCATATGTCTAATGAACGTGAAGGTCATGAAAAGGATAACGATCAATCAATTGTAGATGCTCTCTCAACGCTTGGTTGGGTAGAAGAAAAGGATGAAGGACAGGATACCCCACAAACCGAAGATGATCTCAAAGAACAAATTAAATTCTTTATGGAAGAAAATAAACGATTGATTGATCGTTATCCTTTT
>JBHLQA010000030.1:0-14741 GCA_048885285.1 Candidatus Odinarchaeota archaeon | reverse complement strand
TTATTAGAAGCAGCTTCTGATATGGTTATAAATCGGCCTGAATTCAGAAAAAATATTGATATAGATAGGAAGTTTTACAGAAAACTCATCAAGAATGGTTATAAGATAGAACTTCATATAATAATTGAGTTAATATGACCAAATCATCAAGAAGAAAGGATAGGATTGCTAGTGGCCCGGAATAGACTGATACTGAGAGGAAATATGAAGAATCTAATGGTAATAAGGTTAAAAAATTTAGTAAAATCGGGTGAAAGCTTAATTTAAATGATATAATTCATTTTCTGAAAATGGGAATAAAAAGTTGTTTTATCATTAAATTTCAAGTGTAAAATTTTTTTTATAGTAACAACAAAAACTTCTAAAAAGATTTAAAATCTTTTTTCAAGCACAGTAATAATCGGTTGAAAACCTAATTTTCCAAATATATTAATTAACTTTTCATCAGTAGTATATGCAAGGTTAATACGTATGGAATCAGTGCCCCAAGATTCTAAAATTTGAATTGCTCTATCTGCTAAGAGTTTACCTACACCCTTTCCAATAAATTCTTTTTTCGTTGCCCAATTATCTAAATAACCAATATATTGTCCAAGAGTATTTTTTACACCCTCTATCATTCCCATACTTACTACTTGACCTGTTGATTTTAATTCGGCAATTAACGTAATTCTTTTAAGATTAGGTTTAAACTGTCTTAAACCTGAAGATTCTCTCCATTGTTTTTCATTAAAGCCAATATCAAATAATTCATTTAGATCTTTTAGAATTTCTAGAGTTGCTTCATAATCTGAAGTTCTATAATTTCTTATAATGATATCTTCTTCTTGAATTTGCTCAAATGACATTTTTATAACCTTTTTAACTAGATATTTTATTTATTAATTTTAAATCAATTCTATGAGTGAGAATTTTATGACTATTACCATGATCATCTTCTTGTTTAATAGAAACTAAATATTCATTAATATGAGGAACAATTGGAGAAACAAACAAGAGTTCTTCTTGAGAAAACCAGAATTCAACCTTTTGAGTCATTATGACCTTTTCAAAAAATTCTTTAACATGAGCTATTGTAATAGACATATTTTTTAAATCCTTATCAGTATTATTTTGGATTGTAATCTCAAGTTCTTGGCTATTTTCAATAAAATTAATGTGTGTAATTGAGAGAATAGATTCTGATCCGATTGGGTCACCAGACTTTTTCGATGTTTCAAAGAGTTCTATATTTGTAAAACCACTAGTTCCTTTTAAATTACTAAGAGGAGAAAACTCGAAACCTTTAATAGAAAAATAAGAAATTGCTTTTTGGGTCTTTATGGAAGGAGATTGTGCCTTTTTTTCAATAGCTTCTGAAAAATAATCTTTAATTGATTTATCGATTAACTCTCTCATAAAAATTTTAATTTTTTTCCCTTCAGAAATACGTTCTTGAATTTTTGGTGTTTTTATAATTGATTCAGAGGCAATTTCACAATCAATAACCTCAAAAAATTTATCTTCGAAGTTTTCTCGCAATTCTTCTGTTAGTTTTTTAATTAATTCATCACCAAAAATAACAATTTCGACTGGAATTGAAACAATTATAACTATAGTTTCTGGAGTCTCTTCCTCTAAACCTGCCCTCCTTTTTTGTCTTTCCGATTTTACGAGAAATTTTTTACCAAAAAATGTATAACCTTTATATTCTAAATCAATATGGTCAAGATCTTCAGTTTCTAAAAACCAAACTGGATGAAAATTTATAGGACGCATATATCTTCTATCATTTCTAAGACGATCATCAGGATATATTAATAATGGTACCTGACCACGCTTTTCATCGAAAAACATGACATATACAATACATAAATCTTCTTTAGGGTTCTTATCTACTGCTTTATCAAAAATATCCGACACAGCAACCAATTCAAGAATATTTCAAAGAATCATTCTAGTCTAATATTCAAAAGAAAAAAATCCTTCTTATTCTAAAAAGGTAACTATTCAAAAATGATACTGATATTATTTACTAATCTCAAAAACTAAGTGAAACTGGAATTGCTATATATAGTTTTCAAACAAACCTTTTTAGTTCTTACTAATTCTCATATTTAAACTAGTAATACGCTTTAATTTAAAGATTCTATAAGTAAATTAATTGAATTTCTTTATTATTATAAGCAATCATAAATCAAGTGCTTGAAAAACAAATACAAGTCAAAAAGAAATATTTTAAATCAATCTAGGTATAATAAAATTTGAATATACTTATTTTCGCTTAATCAAAATTATATATATTATACTTTAATATATAAAAAATCTTTTCTTTGTAAGATTGATGAGTTAATTAAAACTTCTAAATAAAAAGTTAATTATTAAGAACAAATAAATAATTTGAAATAAAATTAAAAAACCTGATTGAATAATATAAGTGAAAAAAAATTATCTTTTTTTTTATATTTGATTTTAATTAGATTTCTTTTATTTAATTTGAGTACTCTTTAAAGAATTAAATGATTTAATTAAAAAGGAGATTAAAATCTAAATAGAGAATATACTCTTCTTTAGTTTCCTCAAATTTATGTTTTGCGTTATGAATGATGAATTCAATTTTATCTGTGTTTATCTTATCAATTAAAGATTTATCAAATTTCGACCAGTGAGGTATCCCTTCTAAGTATACGTTCCATAGAGATTTTGGATTATTCTTAGACCTTAGTTCAATTTCTTCACAAAGCAATGTCCAAAAAAATATTAGTTTGTATGAAACACCAGAATTAATTTTTAATCCCATACGTTGGAATCCTCCAAATGCTAAAATCATCAAAAATGCTAAAGAATATCTCAATTGAATTCTATAACTATAGTTTAGATATTGTTCTTTTAATAAATCCCAGCTATTATCCTTGAGTATTTGATGAGTAGTATCTTTTATACTTTCTTTTAGTTTATTATAGTAGAATTCTTTGGTTAAATATGGTTTTGTTTCTACAAATTGAAATATTCTTAAAGCGCTAGCTAGCCTCCATTCTAGCCATTCTTGTGAATATTTTTTTGCTTTTTTTAATGCTAATTCCTTATTTGGCCAACTAATAAAAATAGTTTTTAATTTTGAATTAATTTCATTATAAAACTTAACATAATGATCAAAGATTTTAGTGTAAACGTAACCAAGAATATCAATATAAGTAAAAACTTCTAATAAATCAAGAAATCTCTCAATAGTATTGTTTTCTGATATAAGTTTAATAAATTCTGGATCATTCAATAGTGAATAAATCCCGTAAAAAGTCGATTCACCAGTAAATATTGTAGCTATTAGTAAATGATAGTGAATTAGTTTTTTGATAAGCAATTTTTCAGTTTTAGAAAGTTCAAAAATTTCAAGCAAATTCATATTTGAAATTAAGTTATAACTATGATATGGATGATTTTTATTATCAATATACCTACCAATATCATGATACATCAAGAGTATTGGGATAATTAATTCATTGTTATTATTTTGCTCTAAAACTTTTTCTCTGATTTTTATTGTTGATTGTATTGAAAGAGTCTCATGATAAAATTTTCCACTTTCTATCAAAAAGAATATCTTAAAGGTTCTAAATATGTGTCTAACTGTTCTTTGAAGTTCCTCCTTATTTTTCTCTTGAGCATCTTGAAAAATTATTTTTAAATTAGGAAATATTGATATTAGTTTATAAAACTCACTAGAGTCATCTATATCTGCTACTGAATCAATCCACGAGAGTTCTATCTTTTTAAATAATTCTTTTAACGATTCTAACATAATTTATAATATTTTTTTTTCTAACAATTGAAAAAAAGGTTCTATATCAATATTACCACCACTTAAAATAACACCAACTTTCTTATTCTCTATAGTAATTTTTTTCGATAGGAGCGCTGCTAAGGGTACTACTCCTGAAGGTTCTACTATAATCTTCATACGTTCCCAAAGTAATTTCATAGCGTTAACAATTTCAATTTCAGAAACAGTTACTATTTCATCAACATGTTCACGAATTATATTAAATGTTCTTTCACATAGAGAAGTCCGTAACCCATCTGCTATAGTATTTGGATAAGTACTTGGAATAATATAACCTGCCTTGAGAGATCTAAGTGCATCATCTGCTAAAGATGGCTCAACTCCTATAATTTGAGCATAAGGACATAACCCTTTAGTAGCAAGAGCAGTTCCACTTAATAAACCACCACCACCGATTGGAGCAATTACGATATCTAATAATCCAATTTCTTTGATTAATTCATAAACCGCAGTTCCTGCTCCATTAATTATATTATCATTATCATAAGGATGAATTAAAACTGAGTTTTCTTCTTTAATTATATCTTCAGTAGTCTTAATTCTCGCTTCAAGTGTGTCGTCACAGAACACAATTTTTGCTTTATAACTTTTTGTGGCATTAATCTTATTTATAGGTGCTCCTTTTGGCATTACTATTGTTGCCTTAATTCCCAATAATGAGGCAGATAGAGCGATAGCTTGAGAATGATTACCACTTGAATGAGTTATAACTCCTTTTTTCTTTTTTTTTTCTGAAAGTAAACATAAGGTATTATAAGCTCCTCGGAATTTAAAGGCTCCAGCTCTTTGGAAATTTTCACATTTAAAAAAAACTTTTAATTTCAAGAGGCGATCTAAAGTTCTTGAAGTCATAACAGGAGTCTTATTTGCGATATTGCTAATTCTATTGTACGCTTCTTCTATTCCTTGAAATGACATTTATAAGTAAATTTTCAATTGGTTGGTTATATCATATGAATTATTTTAGAATTAAAAGGATATAGAAAATAAAAAAAGATTAACGGTTTTTATTAAAGATAATCATTTTTACTTTATAGAAAGAGAAAACCTTCTGATCGAAACGTATTTTTTAGTAAATTTTTTGCTATTTTGAACTTAGTAAAAATTGTTCTTTTTTTAAATATAAGGAAATGATGATTGTATAAATCTAAATCTTAACTATAATTTTAACAAAATCTCTTCCTGATGGCTCTAAAAATCTTTCGAAAGTTTTCTGTATATCTTCTAAGCGAATCACCTCAGAAATAAATTCACTCGCATCTACTTTTCCCTTAGCAAATAAATCAATCGCCGCTAGAATATCATCTCGATCATGTCCTAAACTTCCTTTCAAAGTTACCTCTTTGGAATTTAACATGAATATAGGAAATGTTATAGATCCTTTATGTACACCCTCTAATAAAATAGTTCCTCCTTTTTCAATAAAGTAAACAGCATTAGAAAGTGTTTCTTCATTTGCAACACAATCAAAAATAAATGTTGGTGTACCAAGCCTTTTTATTATTTTTTTTATTTTGGTTCTGCTTGTATCAATTGCATTTGTTGCACCTATTTTAATTGCTTTATTGCGTAAAAATTCTTGGGGCTCAACCACAATTACATAATTGGGATTTTTTTCAATTAAAACTGATTTTAAAGTTACTAATCCTACATTTCCTCCTCCAATGATAAGGATATTTTCATTATTTTTAATTCTGGATAGTTTAAATGCTCGCATTATTAACGCAAATGTTTCAATCATAACAGCATCTTTAGTAGAAACGTTTTCAGGAAGGGGAAATATTGATACTTTAGGTATTTTTACATACTCAGCAAATCCTCCATCTTGAAACATTCCCAAACCATTTAAGCTACCTTGAGTAACATCAAGCGATACATTAACGCAGAGAACTTTATCTCCCACTTTTACCTCAGAAAGATTCTCACCAATTTCTACAATTTCTCCAGTAATTTCATGGCCTCCTATTATGGGCATTTTATAGAGTTTATATTTAAAATGAGTTATATCACTCCCACAAATTCCGCAATAATGAACTTTGACTAGAACTTCATTTGGACCAGGAATGGGTTTAGGATAATCTTCCTTATATACTATTTTTTTAACATCTTCAATTACAGCTGCTTTAATAGAATAATCATCTCAATTATTTTGGGAATTTAATTTAAAAAAAAAGTTTAGTGTTTGAAGGGTCCTAATTCTTTGATTTGGTTAGTAAATTCAGTTATTACATCAGCAAAACGTTTACCTTCAGATGCACTTACCCATTCCAATCGAACTCGTTTTGGCTCAATTCCTAATTGTTTGATTAATATATTATATAATCTTTCAAATCTTTCTTGAGTGTATTCATTTCCTGTAATATAATGACAATCACCAATATGACATCCACTAACAAGGACACCATCAGCTCCATTCTTCAATGCTTTCAATACAAAAGCAGGATCTACTCTCCCAGAGCACATAACACGTATTATCCGAATATTTGGAGGATATTGAAATCGTGAAACCCCCGCTAAATCGGCTCCAGCATAACTACACCAATTACAACAAAATACCAAAATTTTTGGCTCAAATCCTTTATTAATTGTTTTATTTTTAGATTTTAACATGAATATCACCTATAAATCGTTTTTAATTTCCTCCTTTTCTAATAAATATGAATCAATCATTGTAGAAATTTGATTAAAATCATAATGTTTAACCATAATAGCTCCAACTTTACATGTTGCTGCACATGTTCCACATCCTTTACATACAGCAGCATTTATATTAGATTTTTTGACTTTAATGGTAATATCCTCAAATTCCTTTTCAATTTCTACGAGTGTTATTGCTTTATAAGGGCAAACATCCTCACATTCTCCACATCCAATGCATTTTTCTTCTGAAACTTCTGCAACTAATCCAGAAGTAGTTATTTTATCAGCGCTAAGAAATCTACTTGCTCTCCCAGCGGCTCCATTGGCTTGAGCAATTGAGTCTTGAATATTTTTTGGCCATTGAGCACAACCACATAAGAAAATTCCATCAGTTGCAAAATCCAAAGGTCTTAATTTTACGTGTGCTTCTAAAAAGAAACCATTTTTATCTAATGGAACTTTAAGCATCATCGCTAATTCTTTTAAGTTATTTGCTGGAATCATTGGGGTCGAAAGAATTACTAAGTCAGTTCCAAATTCCACATTATCTTTTAAATTAGTATCAAAAACTTTTACCTGATATTGTTCAAGATTTCCTTTTTTCCTCTTTATTTCTGGTAAATTATCTAAATCATATCTTAAGAAAATTGCATCTTTTCTACGTTCACGATAATATTCTTCAAATTCTTTTTTAGCCATCTGTAAATCTCGATAAATTACAATAATTTCTAAGTCAGGTTTCAATTCTTTTAATATTCTGACATTTTTTATTGAATTTGCGCAACAAATATTAGAGCAGTATGTTATACCTTCATTTTGCCTGGCATTTACACATAAGATTACAGTTATACGATTAATTTGATCTAACCATGATTTATCTTTACTTTTTAGTTTTTGCTCTAACTCTAACTGAGTTATTACATTCTTATTTTTATCATTATATCCAAAAAGCCCTGTTGGTTTATATTCCTGACCTCCAGTTGCAACTATTATAGTTCCAATTTTAAGTTCATGAACTTTATTAACAGAATCATTAACTTCGACATCATAATTACCAACATAGCCCTTAATATTCTTAATTCCCCCTTTTAAAAATACTTGGATATTATTGCTTTTATCAATTTTTTCTTTTAATTCATTTAGTAGTTCTATGGCATTCTTATGAACGGGGTATAAAACATTTAAAAATCTTAGATTTCCCCCTAATTCACTTTCTTTTTCAACGATAATAGTTCTAAATCCTTGATTTGCAGTATTTAATGCTGCAGTCATACCTGAAACGCCCCCACCAATGACTAATGCTGTATGGGTAATATCAATCTTTTCTTCCTTTTGAGGTTTTAATAATTTAGATTTTGCTACATGCATCCTTATTAAATCGATAGCTTTTTCTGTTGCAGCTTCTTTATCTGTCATATGAACCCAAGAACATTGATCTCGAATATTTACAAGTTCAAAAAGATATTTATTTAAACCTCCTTCTTGACATGTTTCTTGAAACAGTGATTCATGAGTTCTAGGTGTACACGATGCTACTATAAAACGATTTAAATCATATTCAGCAATTAATTCCTTAATCCTTATTTGAGAATCAGAGGAGCAAGAATATAAATTTGCTTCACAAACCACTACATTTGGTAATTTCTTAACATATTCTACTACTCTTGGCACATCTACGTAGTTTCCTATATTAATTCCACAGTGGCAAACCATTACACCTATTCGTGGTTCATCTGTAATTTTAATAACTTTTTCTGGGATATCAAATACTTTTTCCTTTATTTGCGTGTATTTTACAGAATTTAATAAATCAGCTATTTGTGCTGCTACTCCACTAGCGTCAGCTACAGTCTCTGGAATATCCATTGGCCCTTGACAAAATCCACATAAGTATACTCCATTTCTAGTAGATTTTAATTTATCAAAATATGAATTTTCTTGGAAAAAATTATACTTATCCAACTCAATTCCTAAGGATTTACCTAATTCTTTTACTCCTGTTGACGGTACTAATGGTGAAGCTAAAACAACTAAATTGGCTCTAAAATCTTTAAATTCACCGGTCTTTAAATCTTCATAATGTATGGTTAGATCTTTGGTTTCTGGATCTTCTTCTATACTACTTATTTTAGATTGAAAGTATTTGACTCCATATTCATTTTGAGCTCTTTGTGTGAATTCATAGAAATTTTTACCATAAGCACGAATATCATGTCTAAAAACATAACACTCTGAATTCTCTGAATGTTCTTGTGTTATTATTGCTTGTTTTGCTGTATAAGTGCAACATACGCTAGAACAAAAAGGTACATTTTCATGAAGATCTCTAGAACCCGCACACTGAATAAATGCAATTACTTCAGGTTCCTTTTCATCACTTAATCGAGTAACATGACCTCCAAATGGTCCAGATGCACATAATATCCTTTCATATTCAAGAGCACTTACAACATTTTCGAATCTATAACCCCATCTTGAAGATAAATTATCAGCAGGCATTTCAAAACCAGTAGCCACTACAACTGCTCCAACTTTAATTTCGAATTCTTCAGCTTTTTGTTCAAAATCTATTGCATCAGCAGGACATACTTTTTTACATACTTGACATACCCCCTTATTTAAATACAAACACATTTCGGAATCAATTAAGTAAATAGGGGGTACTGCTTGAGGAAAAGGAATATATACGGACTTTCTTTTCCCAATATTCATTTCAAAAGGATTTGGAGCTAAGATTTTCGGACATTTATTAGCACATTCTCCACATCCTTTACATTTAGATTCATCAATATATCTTGGTTTCTTTAAAATTTTTGCTGTAAAATCACCTGGTTCACCATCAATGTGTAATACCTCATGATACGTCATTAATTCAACATTAGGATTCCGAAACACTTCAACCATTTTTGGGGCTAAGATACATAATGAACAATCTAATGTTGGAAAAGTTTTATCTAATTGAGCCATTCTCCCTCCGATAGAAGGTGACTTTTCTACTAAATACACTTTAAATCCTAATTCTGTAAGATCTAGAGAAATTTGAATACCTGCTATACCTCCTCCAATTACTAACACTGCTCCTTCCATTATTGCTCTACCTCCTCTTCTTGAATAGAATCAATAATAGATATTAAATTGACTAAAAATTCAGAAAAATCTACAATTTCGATAGAGGATATATCCTCATAATCTTTTTGTAAACATGATAAATGCATTTTACATTTAGGACATGATGTGACCATAATATCTCCGGCATCTTTGGCTTCTAATAGCCTTTTGTATCGTAAAGCTTTTGAACGATCATTACAATTCATCCAAGAACTTACACCACAACATAAAGCATTAGTTTTATTATGCGCCATTTCATTGAACTTATATCCTAAACTTTTTAAATGAGAGAAAATTTCACGTACATTATCTATTATACTACTATCTTTAGGTAAAAAACGACTTAGTCGACATGGATCATGATAAGTAAATGGGATAGGCTCTTCCTTTTGAGAGGGATTCCTAAATTCAATTTTATTAGCTTTCCAATTCTCATAAATATACTCAATTAAATGTTTTATAGCAAATTTTTTATCAAAATCTTCAAAAATCTTTGGATATTCAACTTTTAATGTTCTATAACATTCAGCACAGGCAGTTATAATTGTTTTAACTCCAGTTTCTTCGATTTTTTTTATATTTCTCCTTGCCAAATTGATAAATTCTTTAAGTTTACCTTGACCCCAATATAGATCATGTCCACAGCATATTTCATCTTGAAGAACTACTATTGGTTCTTTTTCAATCTGATATAATATTTTTAATGTGCTTTGTGCTATAGAATCTGAATTTTCAAACTCAAAATTAAAATATGGTAAACATCCTACATAATACATAATATTTCCTTGTCTTGAAATCTCACAATCCTTAGGAACCCATTCCATAGATCTATCTGGATTTATATGAGATTCACTCATTATTTCTGATATTGTAGTATATACACCCTTATGAGCAATAATATCTTCTGGATTTTGATTATAAGATTCTCGCATTTTGTATTTTGCCATTCTCACTATGTCTGCAAAATTTATTCCCTCAGGACAGTTTTGTAGACAAGCGTTACATGTTAGACAATCCCACAAAACACCACTTTTAATGATCTTATCTTCAAAACCCTCTAATATCATTTGAATTATTCTACTTGGTTCAAATGTCTGAACCTTACTAAGCTGACAAACACCACTACAACGAACACACTGATAACATCTTAATAGCAATTTTCTTATATCAGGTTCATAAATTTTTTCTAAAAAAGGATCGATATTATTTATAAGTTCTTTCGAATCATCTACTTTTGAAGTTTCAGTAATAATATTCACTTTTTTTGATTAATGGAACTTTAATTAATTTGAACTAATGATGAATAGGAAAAAAAAGGAAATAATTTATTTTTTCTGATTAGATTTCATAACTCAAATGTCAAATAAGAAATTAAGATTATGATAATCATTGATTACTATTAATTCAAAACTACATTGCCAATGTCTTAATCATAGCACTAATTTGTTCAAAATCATAATGTTTAATAGAAATGGCTCCAGAGGGACAATTCACTGCACAAGTTCCACATCCTTTACATAAACCTGCATTTATAGAAGATTTCTTCACAGGTAAACTTACCTCTTCGAATTCTTTTATGATTTCTGTGATTTTTATCGCGTTATATGAGCATGCTTCCTCACATGTTCCGCATCCTATACACTTTTCTTGATCTACTTCTGCTATTAATCCAGATGTGGTTATTTCTTCAGCACTTAAAAATCTACACGCTCTTCCTGCTGCGCCATTTGCTTGTGATATTGAATCTTGTATATTTTTTGGCCAATGGGCACACCCACACAAGAAAATTCCGTCAGTAGCAAAGTCTAATGGCCTTAATTTGACGTGAGCCTCGAGAAAAAAACCATTTTTATCTAGGGGAACCTTGAGCATCCTAGCGAGCTCATCTAAATTGTCTGCTGGAACCATAGGGGTCGAAAGCACTATTAAATCTGTATTAAATTTGAGATTATCTTGTAAATTGGTATCGAAAACTTCAATTTCAAATTTACTTGTTCCACCATTTCTCTCTTTAATTGAAGGGGGATTATCTAAATCATATCTCAAAAAAATAGCATCTTTTCTTCGTTCGCGATAATATCTTTCAAAATCTTTCTTTGCCATCTGTAGATCCCTATAGAGAACTATTAATTTTAGGTCTTGCTTTAATTCTTTTAATAGATTAATATTCTTTATAGCACTTTCACAACATATGTTTGAACAATAAGTTATTCCCTCTTCTTGCCTAGCATTTACACATAATAGAGTGGTAATATGATTTAGTTTACTTAACCATGATTGATCTTCATCTTTTAATCTCTGCTCTAGTTGTAGTTGTGTAATCACGTTATGGTTTGTATATGTGTAGTTAAAAAATTCATTAGGTCTTAATTCTTGTCCACCAGTAGCAACAATAATTGTACCAATTTTTACCTCATGCATCTGATTATCTGAATCGATAATAGAAACATTATAATTACCAAGATATCCGTTAATATCATCTAATTTGGAATTTAAAAAGAGTTGAATGTTCTTATTCTTTTCAACCTTTACTATTGTCTCATTTAATAAGACTGAAGCGTCCTCCTGAGTAGGATATAGCATATTTAAGTATCTTAAATTTCCACCCAAGTACTTCTCTTTTTCTATAAGATACACAGTAAAACCTTGATTTGCAATATTTAAAGCGGCAGTCATCCCAGATATTCCTCCACCGATTACTAAAGCTGTTTGAGTAATTTTCAATTTTTTCTCTTCTTGTGATTTTAATAATCTTGATTTAGCAATTCCCATTCTTATTAAATCAATTGCTTTTTCCGTGGCAAGCTCTTTTTCCATCATATGTACCCATGAACATTGATCACGGATATTCACCATATCAAATAAATATTTATTTAAACCCGCTTCTTGACATGTCTCCTGAAATAAAGATTCGTGCGTTCTTGGAGTACAAGAAGCAACAATAAATCTATTTAAATTATATTCGCTTATCACTTCTTTGATTCGCTTTTGGGAATCTGAACTACAAGAGTAGAGGTTATCTTCACAAAAAATTACATTAGGTAATAATTTTATATGTTCTATAACTTGAGGAATATCAATATACTTTCCAATATTAATACCACAATGACAAATAAGAACTCCAATTCTAGGTGTATCCGTTTCTTTGACAATTTTTTCTGGTATCTCGATAATCTTTTCTTTTGTTTCAGTAAATTTGTAGGAATTAAGTAAAGTTGCTACTTGTGAAGCCACCCCACTTGCATCAGCAACAGTTTCAGGTATATCCATTGGACCTTGACAAAATCCAGCTAAAAAAATACCTTCCTTAGAGGATAAAGATTTAGTAAAATATGATTTTTCTTTAAAGAAATTATAATCATCTAATTCGATATCTAAAATTTTTGCTAATTCCTTAGTACCTGCTGAAGGAACTAAAGGTGTAGCTAATACTACTAAATTTGCTTTAAAATCCTTAAATTTGCCCCTTTTTAGATCTTCATAATGAATTACTAAATCATTCGTTTCAGGATCTTCTAATATTCTGCTAATTTTAGTCTGGAAATATTTAACTCCATATTCTTCTTGAGCTCTCTGAGTAAATTCGTAAAAATTTTTCCCATAAGCTCTAACATCATGTCTAAACACAAAACACTTTGAATTTTCAGAATGTTCTTTTGTAATTATTGCCTCTTTAGCAGTATACATGCAACAAACAGAAGAACAATATGGAATTCCTTCCCGTATATCTCTCGAACCAGCACATTGAATAAACGCGATTACATTTGGTTCCTTCTCATCACTTGGACGTAATAAATGCCCTCCAAAAGGTCCAGAAGCAGATAACATTCGTTCATATTCTAGAGCGGTTACAACATTTTTATAATTATAACCCCATCTTGAGGTTAATTCTGCTCCTAACATGTCATAACCTGTAGCAACAACGACCGCACCAACTTTCAATTTTATTTCTTGTGGTTGTTGATCATAATCTATTGCTTCTGCCTTACATACTTTCTCACAAACCCCACATACACCTTTAGTAAGTTTTAAGCATAATTCGGGGTCTATTAAATAAACGGGAGGAACTGCTTGGGGAAAGGGAATATAAATAGACTTTCTTTTACCTAAATTCATATCAAAAATATTAGGGGCTTCTATTTTCGGACATCTGGCAGCACAGTCACCACAACCTTTACATTTTGTCTCATCAATATATCGAGGTTTTTTTATAATGGTAACTGCAAAATTTCCTGATTTTCCTGAGACTTTTTGAACTTCATGATAAGTCATTAATTCAATGTTAGGATTTCTAAATACTTCTACCATTTTAGGAGCAAGAATACATAAACTACAATCATTTGTAGGAAAAGTTTTATCAAGCTGAGCCATTCTCCCTCCAATTGAGGGTGTTTTTTCTACTAAATAAACTTTAAAACCTAATTCAGTTAAATCTAATGAACATTGTATCCCTGCTATCCCACCACCAATAACTAAGACTGATCCTTCCATCATATAGCACTTTTTTTTTTAATAAAAATTTACTTTCCACATTTTTTTTCGTTGAATAAAAATAAAAGAAATGTAATTATATAAATATTTTTATGAAAAATGATCGGAATCCTACAATTTTTGCTTTGGATATGATCGATTCCAAACCTTTCTCGATTTTTATTATTCTGATTCAGTCAGATATACTTTCTTTCCTGTTCCTTTATGAACATTTTGTCTTTTTAGGTCAATTCCTCCTTGATTCAGGATCGTATTCGATAGTTTTCTCTTTCATTATGTCTGGTTTCGGCGTTTCATTCTATCTCTATCACTATTTACCCTCATTTTGTCCCTTTACGATAGTGGATTAAGATTCAGTGATCGGTTTTCCACAAATATTCTCATAAAAATCATGAAATTGATCAAGAATAAAGTAATTTTTATAAATAATGAAAAAACTATACATCTAAGCAAAAATCTTTTTATTATTAATTTTTTTTATGGATTTCATTTCTTATTATTCAAATCAAACTAGTGTGGTTTTCCAAATAGGTTATCAATAATTTTTTATTAAAATCAGACTCTGAATTTACCTTTCCATTCAAAAATCAAAATAAAAGGAAAATAGATGTAAAATTTTAAATGTGTGTATGTATATATGTATACATATGACCTCCAAAAATATTAGTATTACAGAGGATGT
>JBHLQA010000029.1:11792-14768 GCA_048885285.1 Candidatus Odinarchaeota archaeon | reverse complement strand
ATCTAATAATATTTTTAATTCAATTGAAAAGGGAAATTTAAAATGGAACTAACACAAAATTCAGTAACCTACAAAGGCAAAAAATATTTTGTGAAAAAAGAGGGAGACCTTATAACCCTTGATCTCTCAAATAAGAAGATAAAGGATATGAACCAGATTGAAGGTCTTGAAAGACTTATAGATTTACAATCATTAAATTTGGCATACAATAACGTTAAGGAAATAAAACATCTTGAATCTCTAAAGAACTTGATAAAACTCGATCTTAGTAGAAACCAGATCTCTGAAGTTAAAGGTCTTGAAACTCTCACTAATTTAGAGGAATTACATCTTGATTTTAATCAGATTGAAGTTATTAAAGGCTTTGATAATCTTGTAAATTTAAGATATTTAGACTTATATATGAATAACATTTACCGAGTTGAGAGTTTAAAGAATATAAATAATTTATCTACCTTCATTCTTAAGTCAAACCCTATAGATTATAAAATGCAATTTATAAAAGGGGATTCACCTTTCCAAAAACTTGTGCAATATGCTCAAATGTCAGATGAAGAGATCAATCTTCTTAGCAAAGCAGAAAGAGAATGGTTAAAAATACGTAAAAATGTTAGGAAAGGAAAAATTAGGGGAAACTTGTATTTTAAAGATGACCCTATTAGAACTTTTGGAATCGGTTTCCTCATACTTGGATTAATATTGGTGATTATTGGGCTATTTTTTGTTTTTACAAGACTTGGAATTAGTTTGATAATAATAGGCGTAATATTAATTTTCATATCACTTTCAATATTAACCAAGGGAGTGTGTTGCACTGCTTGTTGAGGTTGATAGTCGTTGTTTTATTGCGAATTATCTATTTCTCATAGTTTAAAGAGGATATTCTCCGCAATAAAATAAATAGGTGATTTTTCTTTTAATTATTATAGAATAAAAATATTCAAAAAGAGACCTCTATTAAAAGATAATCATATAGTGATCAATTTATTCTTTTTTATATCCAATTTTTAAGGTCAATGAAATGGATTCATCAAAAGCTTGGCCCTCCACTTCACATTTAAATGGCATTTCTTCAGAAGTAAATAATTCCATAAAATATCCTAACCAATATGTACCATATCGCTTATTTTGCCGATGCCTGAAAAGCATATGAAATTCATCAGCACTTTCTTTGTTTACATCAATAGTGTGGAAGTAATTCGCGACCACCCAAATCTTCTGTACTGTGCCTATAATCTCTTCTATACTAAGACTTTTAAGTGGTTTGGAATCGTTATACCATAGAATTAAATCAATTGCTACATTTTTCCGCCATGGTTTATCCAAACTCTCTTGTGGTATCTCTGCGGCATGTATAAGTTGGTTAAAAGTTGTTTTTCCTATCAGCATCATTTTCATCTCATCTCTCGCACGCACCCAAAGATCTCTATCAAGGCTTTTCTGTTCTCCATAATATTTGATCGCTCGTTCTACAAATGATATCTCATTTTCATTTTCTTCCTTATATTTTTTTATTATAGCTTGCACTTCTGGAGAGATTGAATTAAAATCATCATAGCATATTACAGCATTTTTCACGAGATCAGATATTGTAGTTCCTTGTTCTTTATATTTATCAATTAAACTCCTGGTTTCATCACTTACTTTAACGTATATCGGTTTATCTTTTGGTTCAGGTTCTTTTATCTCGACTTTTTCAGTCTCAATTTTTTCATCCTTAATTTTTTCATTCTGTTTTGCCATTAAAAACATCTACTATATTCTTATTTATAATAATTTCTCAAAATGAATATATATCTTTATATTATATAAAGTTTAATTTTATTTATTAAAGGTTAAAAGGGTTTTGAAAAATATTTTTTTGAATATATAAAGTTATATATTGAAAAGAAATACTTATATCTTCCTAAATCTCTATTTGATCATATATAATAATATATATAGTTCAATACTAGTATTTAAAAGCTATCAGCTTTTTCTATAAATTCTTATGAATATCATAACATTTAAATATATCAGTATATAATGATATATTAAATATCAAGATAAATATATAAAAATATAAAGAAATATAATAAGGCGTTAAAAAAAATGACTTTTGTCCCAATAATGGTACCTAATAACAGAAAAACTAGCTATAGATCTCGGTCAGGGAATATTCTTGCTATTGTGGTTTTGGCACTAGTTTTTTTTGGTTTAATGTTTTTTTTCATGTTTCGTATATTTGGACTTAATAGATTTAGTTTTTCTATATTACCTATGATAAGTGGAGGAATTATTTTCATTATTTTAATGATAATTTGTATTAGTGCAATCTCAATTTCTATGACTGAAACATACAAGAAACCAAAAGAACAGAACTTGAAATCATATAATTCTAATTTTCAGAGCCTATCTCAGCATCATAATCAAAAACAAATAAGTAATCCATATATAATTCATAAGTCTGTTTATAATCAAAATGAATTTGAAGAACAAATAATTAAGGGAGTTAAACCTGATATCCTATTGAGGAAAAGTATTAATTTTTGTAGATTCTGCGGAGCGAAAATTGATAGAGATGCCGTTTTTTGTCATCAATGTGGAATTAAATTATCTTCTTGAAATATGATTAAAATTTTAAATCAAAATTAAATAATAAATGAAAATAATAATGTTTAGGAAATTATCTATTATCCATTGGAAAAGAAAAAATAATGTAATTGTTCTATCAACCATTCTTTCTGGTTTAGTTTTCACATTTATTAGTTTTTACTATAATTTTTTTTATGATTTACTATTTAGTATCTGCTTAGGTTTATTTATTGGTGGGATAATAATGTCAATTATTTCGACTATTCTTGCTGAAATATCAACTCATGATCTACAAAATATTGATCACATAGATCACGTAGATATGGGGCATATAGATCATTTTGACCATGTAGATCACGCAGATTTAGGGCATATAGATCATTTTGACCATGTAGATCACGC
>JBHLQA010000029.1:0-11692 GCA_048885285.1 Candidatus Odinarchaeota archaeon | reverse complement strand
ATGTAGATCACGCAGATTTAGGGCATATAGATCATTTTGACCATGTAGATCACGCAGATTTAGGGCATATAGATCATATTGATCACATAGATCATACAGATTTAGACCATATAGATCATGCTGATTATTTTGATGAGACTGGAGATCTTGATTTATTGAATGATGCAACCCCTGCTCCATTTATGCTATTGTTTTCAACATCTTTATTATTTTTTGGAATATCAGGAATTTTATTCTATTATCTTTTTGATGAAGGAATAAAATTTTTGATATTTTTTGCGTCATTAGCAGTGACTTATCTATTTACAAAACTCATTTCTATTACGTGGAAAAAGATAGCTGTATCAAGATTCTATAGCATATCTTCTACTCAAAATTTAATTGGAGAAAAAGGAGTTATTGTTTTAGATGTAGATAAGAGAGGTGGAGTTATTAGAATTCCTTCTAATAATCCAATGAAGTTTGAAAAGATTCACGTAAAACCGATAAATCCTGATTCATCTTTCGAAAAGGGACAAGAAGTTTATATCTGTGATATAAAAGATGGTTTTTTATTAGTTGATAATAAATTTAGTTCAATTCGAAACAGAGTTAGGTAGAATTGGTAGTAAAACGAAATATTAATCATTATTTAAAATTTTATAAAAAAATTATTAAAAGTATATTAGAATTAAAAAATAGGAGGTAAAAAATAAGGAAATGTTGTTTCAAGAAATATATCCATGGATAACGTGGTTAGTAGTTATAGTAATAGTCGTAGCATTCTTATTTCTAATTTTCATGGCTACAAGATATAGGAAGTTCAAAACAAACCAATTTGTTATACACTTACGCAATGGAAAAGTGAAGCATGCTGGATTGGGAGGAAGTTTATGGTTACTACCTTTGATTGATGAATATCTCGTAATTCCAACCACAAGTATTCAAACAACTTTAGAAGCTCACGAACAAGTTGTTTCAATGGAATACCAAAATATCTCAATTGTAGGAATGCTAATATGGAAAGTAATTGATCCTGAAAAAGCATTTAGTGCGGTATCTTGGATTCCTAGAGATGAAAACTATGTAGAGAAAATTCTTAAAAATGCGGCAGAAGCGATTATCCGAACTACCTGTGCTAATATGCCTATTGAAAAGATAATTCGAGAGCGTAGAGAAATAATAAACATTGTAAGTAAAGAAATTCACGAGTTAACAGCTGATTGGGGTGTAGTAATCGAATCAATTGAAATACGAGAAGTAAATATTTTAGAACCAGGGTTAAAAAAGAATATGGAAGCAGTAAAACAAGCAATCGAAGCTAGAAAAGCTAGGATAGCTAATGCTGAATCTGAGAGGGAATCCAGAATAAGAGAATTGGAAGTTCAAAATGAGATTGGAATCCAAAACCAACAAGTTGAAAAAGAAATTGAATTGAGAAGAAAGGATAAAGAAATTGCGATAGCAGAACAAGAGAGAGAACGTAAACAAATAGAAGCTGATGGTGATAGACAAAAGAAAATCATTGAAGCTGATGCTGATGCTCAACAAATAAAAAGGAAACTGATTGCTCAAGCTGAGGGTGAAGCGGAGAATATAAAGCAACAAATGCTTGCCCAAGCGGAAGGTTTTAAGAAGCAAGTTGAGGCGATGACTACTGCAGATGAAAGGTTCCTGGCAGTTCAATTAACGAACATTTTACCGGAAGTATTTAAAAACCTGAGTCCAGAAAAAATGTTCATAATGGGTGACGGTAATGAAGCATTTAGTTCCCTTTCTCGTGCAATAATGCCATTCTTACAACTTTTACCAGAGTATTCGGATAAAATTAAAGCGTTCTTTAATAATGGTGGTGCGGAAAAGATAAAGGAAATACTGGTTAAAAAATAGCTACTAAAAATTGATTTTTTTTATTTTATTAAATATTAAATAAGGAATTTAAGTAATGAATCAAAAATCAGTAGAATAAGTTAGATAAAAAATGGAAGATAGTATTAAAGACATTTTAAAGGGCAATTATCGATATCATTTAAAAATTTCAAAAGAATTAGAAAATATCAACAAAAATGAGAATATTCCAAAGTATCCTGTTTTAATTCTTACATGTATGGATCCAAGAATAAATGTAAATGAAATTTTTCAATTCAATTATGGAGATGTTTTTGTTTTAAGGAATGCTGGAAATCTCTATACTTTAGATGTGTTAAGATCTATTATATTGGCTATTGTTAAATTTGATATTAAATATATTATAGTTTTGGGGCATTTAGATTGTGGAATGACAAAAATTAATTTAAATGAATTTAGAGAAAAATTACCAATAAAATTTCTTTCAAGTTTAACACAAAATTATCATGAACATCTTTTAAAAATAAGGAATTTCTTTAAACCATTCTTAGATGAGATAAAAAATATAAAAGAACAAATAAAATCATTAGAATTGATTAAGGAATTTTATCCTGAAACTGAAATTACAGGAATGCTCTATGATGTCAATACAGGTCTAGTTTTCGAATTTGACATATTAAAGGAGTATGAAGATATTGAAAGTTTTAAAAAAGACTATAAAGAAATACTTATTCAAAAGAAAAATCGAATTATTGAATTATTAGAAGAAAGTGAAACTGAGGAGCCCCCTATTGAAGATTTAAACGAAAATATTCAATATGGAGAATTACATGAAGTTGATAATTGCTTTATTTCTGAAAATAATGAGAAACTTAAGAAGGTTTCTAAAATTGAACATGCTGATTTTAAAGAAAAGCTAAAAGATAGCAATTTAAATATAGTACCAAAAATTTCTATTCCAAAAATTCAATTTCACGGGGTTAAAATATATATACCAAAAATATCTAAAGAGAAAAAAGAAAATCAATCATTGATATAATATCCTCTTGGAGCTTTCCGAGAGTAGTAAATCTTCTTCTCCTTCTTTATCAAATTATTTAATGTAGGAACAATTTTCCATTTAAGCTTCATTCCTATCTCAATAGCAATATCCCATAATTGATATTTTGTTTTAATTGGTTCATTTTCTTTCACTTTTTTTAAAAATATTTCAAGTTTTTCGTTGAACTCTTTTTCTATTTTTTTCTTATCAATTTCGCCTCTTTCCTTTTTTAATAAATCCTTATAGGTATCTGTAAGACAATATCCATTAGACCAATAATGTGAAGATGTCTTTTTGACATATTTAATCTTTTCTTCCATAAGTAATTCATCAAGTGCAAAATCAATGAGAGGGTGTTCGATTTTTGATATTTCCCTTAGATATTTCAGTGAAGGAACAATTTCTTCTTCAAATATCAGATCTATTATTTTCTTTTTTGCATTTTCTACTTCAGTTTTTTTGTAAGTAGCATATATCGAAGATCCCATCCCAATTCTCCAAAACTCTGTAATAGATGGTCGTTTCTCCTCAATTTTTGGTCCAAAGAAATAATATTTTTTATTACGATATATCTTCGGGATTTTTATTTTTTTCTTTTTTGATTTTGAACTCCCACCATGACCACCACCATGAACGCCACCATGACCACCACCCGAACTTCCTCCTTTTCTACCTCCTGGAACGAGAGGGAGCAACAAAACCATAAGAACCCAAACAAAGAAGTTTAGAACTAATGTATTAATTAATCCAATTATAATAAGTAAACTAGGAGGGTCCTCAAACACATCATTTCCACTTTTATCGAAATACATCCATAAAATTAATGCGTTTAGAATCATTTAACATAAGCTACCAATTCCAAAGACATAAATAAATTTAGCCGTACGTACATTACATTTATTGAGAAATGTTGTACCTATAATGATAGTTACTATCACAACCGTTATTATTATAAAGAGACCAATGATGTAATTTGTTTTTTTTGATAACTTTTTCCAAGTTAACCATAAAAATCGTCCAGCAATATATCCAACAATATATAAAAGTAAAAACAATAAAGTAGTTTCCAAAACATGCTGCCATCCATAGAATAACGCTAAAATGCTTGACATTAAACTCGACCAACAAAACCATACTAATTGTATGATAATAAAATTAGGGTTTAATAATGAGTGCTTTGAATAATAGAATTCATCTTTAGTTAATGTATACCAAATTGAAAAAAATATACCTAAAAATAACATAAATACAAAAAACCAAGGATTTAATTCAATAATATTATCAATATTATAAACAAGCAAAATATATCCAATAAGCAAGCCAAATGATACTCCAACTCCCAAAGCAAGGCGATCGCCAACATAAGTTACTCTTTTAATGATTAATTGTTTCATTTTAAGTTGAATTTTTATTTTTTCTTCTTTAACTGCTTTTGTCATAATTTATTTGCACTTAGATTTATTTGATGCCCGTTATCAATTATATTGTTTAAAACATTGAAATAATTATATTTTGACTAATATTTAAGTACATAAGTATTTGAATTATCTCAAATAAAAAGCTATTGAGTCATTTTTTATGTAAAAAGCAATGAATCACTATGAAAAAAGTATTTATACATCTTTGAATTAATAGATTATCACTAAATTAATAATCTCTAAATTGAAAAATTATGATTGAATACATTTTTTTAGTCCTATTCTTCATTGTAGCAATAATAGAAGTATTTGCGGAGTATAAGGAGAATAAAAAATTCGAATATTTATCTAAACCTCTTCTAATGCCATTTTTAATATTATTTTATATCTTTAGTGTAATCGAGGGTGCTTCAATAATTCAAATAGACTGGTTAATTGTAGTAGCATTGATAAGTGGATGTGCTGGTGATATTTTCCTGATGCTGGAAAATGAAGAAAAATGGTTTTTATTTGGAATGGCTGCTTTTTTTATGAATCAGATCTTCTATATTATATCATTTTTCTTGTCAATCTCTGATATTACGAATTTCGATATATGGGGATTATTCTTACTAGGACCTGCAATATTAGTTCTTATATTTACAGTTCCAAGATTCATTAAAAAGACTGAAGATATGAAAATTCCTGTATTACTATATTTAATAGCGATATTATTAATGCACATTGCGGCAATTTTAAGAGTAGCAGAATATTCAGGCTTGCCATTTATATTTATTTACGTCGGTTCAATATCATTCATTTTTTCTGATGCTTGTATAGCAAAAAATAAATGGACAGGTGAATTTACCAACGCACAACTTATTATCATGACAACTTATATTATGGCTCAGTTTTATATAACCTTAGGAGCATTATTTACTGCTTTACTATAATAGATTAATTTTATCTCTTATTTTTATATTATTTTTTTTTTTTTTATGAAAATTAATTTCAAAATCAAATTCTCTTTTTCTTCATAAGAAATCTTAATAAGATACAATATTAGTCGATTTGTAACATAAAATCTGTTAATCCTTTGGTAAAATAATTAAATGCTACTTTCCGAAACCACCAAAATTTTGGATTGAAAATTACTCTTAGTATTCGTTTTCCAAAAATGAAATAACCAATGTCTTTATAGAAGAATCTATAACTTTCATCAACTAAATCCTGTATTTCCGATCTAGACATATCAGGTGTATTCATTACAGCAGTTAGATCCCATTTTTCCCACCGAAAATCCTTTGGTATCCAATTATTAGCCACAGCTTCGTCATAGAGGGGTGTACCTGGAAATGGTGTAAGTGGATTAGTCATCATGAGGTCAATTTCAAGTTCTTTCATTATATGAAGAGTTTTCCATACATCAGCAGAATTTTCTCCTAAATTACCGATTATAAAAGCTCCAAAAATTATTATTCCATTTTTATGACAAAGACTAATGGATTTACGTAACTTATCAAGGGTATATTGTTTATTCATTCGATTCAAACTCATTTGTTTTGTAGACTCAATACCAAGAAAGACACAGATAAATCCCGCTTTTGACATCTCCTTAACCATATCAGGATTATTTGCCAAATCATCAACTCGACTCTGACAAGCAAACATAAATCGTTTATGAAGTTTATTTTTTCGTATTAATTCACAGATGTGAAGAACACGTTTATGATTTAGCGAGAAATTATCATCTACAAAAAATATAAATTTAACATTATTAGGCACATTAAAGATTTCATTAATTACTCTTTGGGGTGTTTTTACTCTATATTTACCATGATGAAATGTAGTTACACAACAAAAATTACAGTTAAAAGGGCATCCTCTACTTGATTCAACAACCCAAGCTTTTGCCCATAAATAATGATAAGAATCAGAAGGAATGAGTCTATTATTTGGATAAGGTAAATTATCTAAATTTTTAATTGATGTTCGATCTGGATTATGAATTACTTTTCCGTCGTCTCGATAAGATAATCCTAAAATCTTATTAATCGGTTTATCATCTAATAATTCTCTGAATGTTTCTTCTCCTTCCCCCCTACAAATCATGTCAATACAATCAAATTTTTCAATAATATCTGGTTGTAAAGTTGGATGAAACCCACCCAATAGAGTTTTAACTCCACTCTTTTTAGCAATTTTACAAATATTTAATACTACTTTAAAAGTATTTGTCATACAAGTGATTCCAACCATATCATATTGCTTTATTTTTTGTTGGATTTTTTTAATTCCATAAGAGTAATCAACATTCAAATCAAGTATTTCAATTTTGTGATCGAGATCTTTAACTGCTCCAGCTAGAGTTAATAGGGAAAGTGGAGGACTACACATCACCTGTCCCATACCTATTCCAACTCGAAAGGGAGGATATATTAATAGAATTTTCATTTTCTCTCACCTAATTGAGCATAAATTAAAAATTATTTAATGATTATTATTATATTCTTTTTTAGGATACTTTTTATAATAGAACTTGAATTTCTATTAAAATGGTTACTATGTTGTTTCAACAATCATTATATATAAACATTTTGTTATGTCTACATAGTATTTAAAATAGGAAAACTCCTAAAATTATAATAATAATTATAAAAAAGATGATAAAGAAATTTTGAGAAATAAACCAAATTTAATATAAATTTTATCTCTCTAAATTTCTAAAGATTAAGAATGATTGATCATTTCTTCATTTACAACAGTTATATTGTTAAAATGTAAATATCTTGTAAAAAAATTTTTAATTTAGCAATGATTTAATGTTAGTAGCATTGGTTTTTAAAAAGGTGCCTCAATAGCTCAGTCGGTAGAGCGTTGCCTTGGTAAGGCAAAGGTCGGGGGATCATAGATTTACAAGCACTTAGCTTGAAATGGATAAGCCCCCTTGGGGCTCCATTGATATAAAAATGCCGGTGTGGCTTAGTTGGTTATAAAGCATCCATACTATTTGTATGTTTGATATGCGCCAGACTCATAATCCTTCTGAAAAAATGGGTCAGACTGGATGTATTCTGGAGGTTCGAGGGCTCGAATCCCTCCACCGGCACTTTTTCCCGTTTTTATTTTATTTCATCCATCGATTCAGGTTTATAAGGTTTGATTAATCATTTCTAATTGTTCCTCCTGCTCTTTTTATCGCCTTTTGTTCAAATGCGCTTTGAAAACCTGGAGTATAATTCATATATTTTGGGATTGGATATCTCAAACCAGCTTTATGAGTCGTTTCTAATCCATCTACAACAAGTTCTAATTTGCTTTTAGGAATTGAAAACATCACTTCTGAATCCTGCACTCCACCTCAAACTCGATCACCATTTCCAGGAATAACCATTTGTGGTTCATCTGTTTGGATAGTTTTTATAACACCTTCATGACAAGACGCTCCCCTGCCTGTAGATGTGAATTCAAGGATGCCACATTTATTATAAAGATAACCTTGTATTAACCTCATAGCCTGAGCAGGGTTACAATAAATTTGAACAACATCAGGTTCAATTTTAGTTCTTGTTAAAGGTGAAATAATAAATCCTACATAGTTCTCTTTTGAGATATACACTTTCTCTTGCCATTTTTTCGCTGTTTCTAAATCTTTTGCATAAAGCCTAATACTAAACTGATCTCCAAAATTTATTTCTTCTTCTGTCATTGGATCCCAACCGTATATACCTCTTGCTAACCTACAAGCACAATCCTCTTCTGTTATTGCCATGGTCCAACCATAGCTTCGGACCATCTTATAGATCTGACATATAAAGGTTTGAATATTCATATCTGATTTTGGTCTTTTACAATAAGAAGGAATTTCTGATTCATCCTTTACTAGCTTTATAGCTATCGGAAATGATAATGGGCTCAAAAATTCTTCAAATTTTTTACCATAAATATGATATTTTTATAAATTTTCATTCATTTTCCTAAATAGTTAATTTGTTTTTGAAAAATTGATTTTAATACAATTTGATCTATGAAATTTTTTTTCAGTTATAAATTAGTCCAAAGTCTAAGAGCATTTATTCATTAAATATTTGTAACTTATTCTTATATTAAATAAGATGTAAATACAAATTTTTAGAAAACTTTTCATTTTTTAAAATAAAATTGAAAGATCTCATAAATTAGTTCGATGTTGATAGTTAGGAGAAGGAGATCAGAAAATATTGTTCTAGAAACAATGTAAGTTAAGAGATCACCTGAATAATAAGTCATATTTATAAAAAAATTAATAACTAAACTACATGAAAGAGAAAGTGTTATTAAAACAAATCTTAATTTTACAGTCTTATTTCCTGATATTCCTTTAAATATTTTGATCCCTCCTAATATTAAAAGTAAGACACTAACCAAAATACTAATAGATATGTTAAAAGAATTTGAAGTAAAATTTCCAGATATAAAACTGAAAAGTAATAAAATACCAAATTCTATAAAAAATCCTGCAAATAATAATTCCCAAATATAATAAAAATTATTTCCTATTTTATTATTCTTAGGGATGAAATCATTTAATGATAAAAATATAAAAAATTGTGTCGTTAAAATCACTATTGGAGGGATAATCAAGAGAAGAAGGGATAAGAATATATATACAAAGATAGATAGCGAATGTACAATTATTGAAAATATAGCACCTAATGAAAATAAAATAACCAAGATATATGTTAAAATAGATTTTAATGTGGATAAATACCAAGACCATAGCTCTTTTGAAATATAAATTTTTGGAGATCCTTGATTTCTATAATCAGATAATAATGATTTAAAGAATCCCAAATCATTTATATTTTGTATTAATGATTTTTGTTTTAATATATGGTAATTTTCAGATTCTAAAGTAGCTTCTCGTATTTCTTCTACATGAGTTTTAAGAATTTCATTTTTTTCTTCTTTTTTTAACCAAAATGGTAGTTTTCTTTTAACCTTTTTTAGGTAACCTTTTATTAATTCTTCAAATTCATTATTAGATTTACTACTTTTACTAATTAAAATATCATTTTCTAAGAAAATATTTTGTTCTTTTAATTCATCATCCTTATTTATTGATCTGAGTATAATTTTTTTTTTATATATCCGTTTATTTAAACTTACTTCCTTTAGATATGAATCAAGCTTCTCTTTGAGAGTTGTAAATAAGTGTATTTCATACAATAAATAAAAAATAAATAAGAAGGACAAAAAAGTAGAAAAGAAAATTAATCCTTCAAATAATACATCTATTATAATCAAAAATCTTTGCCAAATTATAGATTTTTTCTTTGTGAATACTCTTAAACATTTTACTATTGAAATTATAGAAAAAGAAGTAATAGAAAAATAATAAGGTAAAGGTTTAAGAAATATGAGAATTAATATAATTAAAAAAAACTCCAAGTATAAGGCAATATTTCGATAAAACTGTCGAAATTTCGGTTCTTGTATATTTATAATTTTAGTTTGCTGTTCTTGTATCTTAGATTTTCTAAATTTATAGGGAGTATAGCCTGTATTCGATAAATAGTAAAAAATTATTCTTAAAATAACAAAAGCATTAAAATAGAATATTACTGAAAGACAAAAATTTAAATACAAATACAATAGATTGAAATAATAGAAATTGTAATAATAGCCAAAGGTATTTATAATTTGATAAAGAAACGGTAATATAATTGTTAGGATAGATGCCCAAAGAAGTCTTTTGCGATATTCTCTATAGTAGGGATATAATTCTTCACTAATATATACATGTGGTGAACTTTTGCTTGTGAATTTACTAGCAATATCTCGTGGTTCTCCCATTTGAGAAATTGCAATTTGAACATCAATTTCGTTTGGTTCTTTATCACCAGCATTTTCAATTGCTTTTTCCCATATATGTTCTTCAATTTCATCCAAAATATCATTTATTTCATTTTTTTTTAATTTTATTCCCAAAGGAAGACTTTTTTTGATTTGACATAGAAACTTGTTAATTATTTCTGCTTCTTCAATAATATTCGTCATTTTTTTCAAATTATTTTTAATTATTATTTATTAAAATGATCTAAATTCAAACCACAGGCTTTACAATAGTCTTCATTCCGATTAATCACTTCAATTCTATTTGCACAGTTTGGACAGATAAGATAATTTTCCTTATTCAGTCTTACCTCAATATCCATAATTTCGGAAAGAGAAGAGATTAAATGAATTAGAAATCCCATTAAATGATTATAAATACTTATACCGTTAGGAGTTATAAAATAATAAGTACGAAGTCGTCCACTAAATTCTTTTTTTTTGGTCATAAGTAATCCATCCGCTTTCAATTTCCGTAAAATAGGATATAATGTTCCTTCCTCAATAATTAGAGCATTATTTGTTTGTTCCTTTAAATCTCGAGCGAGTTTATACCCATAAGTTCCCTTCTCGCCCTTTTGTTTGACAGCATATAAAGTAATTAATTTAGAAATTCCTCTTAAGATTTCTGATTCAAGATTCTCTACATACGACCTATATTTTTCTGAATTAATTAATGCCTTTGGATTAAAATTTTTAACATGCTTTATCAATCTTTATTTCATCACTGATTAGATTAATAGTGGAGGTTATATACTATTTATTTATTAATATTATATATCATACAGTATTCTTTCTATATAAATGTTTTCATCTAAAAAGGAATTTATAGAATTTTGGAACTTTTATTTTAGAAAAGAATAATTTGAAACTAAAAGATTTTTTATGTCTAAATCTTAAATTAACTTGTTATGAAAGAATTTAAAACTGAAAAGATAACATCTGAAGAGATGGCAATTTTAGATAATAACTCTGAGTGGCTCGGAATACCTAAAAGTCATTTAATGGAATGTGCGGGTTATGCTGTAGCAGCAAAAATAATGAATCGTGGTTATGTAGAAGCAAAAAAAAAAGCAATAATTTTTTGTGGAACTGGAAATAATGGGGGAGATGGATTTGTTGTTGCTAGACACCTAAGTTCTCGTGGAGTTAAAGTGTTAGTTATTTTAGTTGGCAATCCAAGTAATATTCGAACAAAGGAGGCTCAATTAAACTGGAATATACTTTTCAATAACCTTAATTATTCTATCGAAGTAGAAATAGTGAAAGATTCCACAGAATTAATTGATTTAGATAATAGAATTAAAAAAGATAAATCGTATCAAGTGATTGTTGATGCCTTATTAGGAACTGGAATACAAGGAAAAATTAGAGAGCCTGTAGCTTCAGCAATAGATCTAATAAATAATATTAAAAAAGAAGAGAATGAAAAAAAGACAGTAGTTTCAATTGATGTCCCATCAGGTGTTGATCCTAATACTGGAAATGTTTCCGATAAAGCAGTTTATGCAGATTTAGTAATTACTTTTCATAGAAGAAAATTAGGATTGTC
>JBHLQA010000028.1:0-14770 GCA_048885285.1 Candidatus Odinarchaeota archaeon | reverse complement strand
CGATTTCTTAGTAATAAGTTGAAATTACCACATGAAAAAGTTAAATCTACTTTAGAAAATGAAGAAGAATATGATAAAATTTTGCTTTATCTCTCCTTAAATCATCCAGATCAATTTCCTAAGTATATTTCTCAAGAGGATTTTTCTAAAAAATATGAAATCAATCTTGTTAAATTAGAGTTTTTAATTCTTCGGATTGTAGAAGAAAATGTCTTTCCAATAAAATTTTTCAAATTAGAAGTAGATGAGGATAAATATTATTATCTACAAGCAAATGAAAAATTGGAAAGGATACTCAATGCTATAGTAGAAGATCATATAACTAAATTTTCCTATTTAAATAATTTATATGAAGAGACTCCCGATGAAACATTAGCATTAACGATGGAAAGTACTGTCACCTCAATTTTGGATGAGATTTGTGATACCCTTTTTGATAATGGTCTAAAAGAATCACTAAAAAATTTTCTCCCAATCTATATTAATTATTTAGCTTATAAAATTGAAGAAGAAAGAAAGTTAGTAGGTACAACTGATAAATTAGAAGGGTTGATTTGGCAAGAGATTCAAATGAAATTCACTGAACTTATTAATGTTAATTATCCTATAGAACCGAAAGAAGCTAGTAGAACTATTCAAGAAATTGATAAGGCAATTGAAGTAAATCCAAACAACCCTGATCTTTATTATTCGAAAAGTAAAATTATTATAGATTTTGGAGAATATGAGGAGGTTCTATATATTTTAGAGAGTATGCTTACTACTTTTCCAGAGGAAGAGAAAAATATTCAAATAAAAAGAGCTTATATTCTAAAAGAAATGAAGGATATTGAAGCGGGCTTGGATATAATCGAAGAGTTAATCCAAAAATATCCTGAAGACAAGGATCTTTTAAATTATAAAGCTTGTTGGTTACAATATCTTAATCGTGAAGATGAATCTTTAGAGGTGATTAAAAAACTTATAGAGATTGATTCTAATAATGCAACTTATCATGACACTTATGGTGAAATTCTTATGTTCTTTGGAAAGCATGAACAAGCTATTGAAGAATTCTTGAAAACGCTTGAAATAAATAGTGATAATTGGTATGTGTATCAAACTTATATTAAATTAGGGATTTGTTATAAGGAATTAGAATCTTTTGATCTATCAATTGAATATCTCCAAAAAGGAATAGAATCTATAGAAGAATCGACAGTTGATCAAGAGATAAAAAACAAATGGATAACAATAGCTAATTTATTTCTTTCTGAAATTGAACAATTACAAGCTGAATTCTAAAAAAGAAGAAAAATTTAGAATTATGAATTATGAAGCATTCAAAAATATCATATAATCTCGAATCATTTAATCCAATTGAGAGGTATACTGAGGTAAAAAAAAGTAATATTCATGGATTAGGTTTATTTGCAAAGATATTTATCCAAAAAGGAACAATTTGGTGGCATGCACGTCCACAAGATGTATTAGTCATAACAAAAGATCAATTTATAACTCTCAGAACTTCTCATAGAACAGTTCAGTTAAATAAATTTTTGCATTATCTATTAACTTATTCTTATTATGAAAGGACCCTTGATGCCTTAATTTTTTGTTTGGATAATTCTAGATATGTTAATCATTCTTTTAATGCAAATTCAGGAGCCTCGAAAGATGAAAACGGATTTTGTGCGGTTGCGATAAGAGATATACAACGAGAAGAGGAAATTACAGAAGATTATTCTAAATATCTTCTTTGTTCTTGGTTGAAAAAATATAGAGAATATTTTGATCCTTGTTGTTGGTGAAAGTTAATCTTCTAATTTTTTATTATAAACTGGCTGCTACTTTTACTACAATAAAAATTATCATATTTTTATTTTAAATTTAAAGCATTATATATTTTATTGAAATAAATTTATCTTAAAGTATTAAACTAATGAGGAAATTAATTATGTTAAAGGGAATACATTTTCTACTAACTTATGTATGTAATTATTCATGTGATCACTGTTTTTTATATTGTGGACCAAATTCAAAGGGAACTTTTACATTTACTCAAATAAAACAAGTCCTTGATGAAGTAGTAAAGATAGGGACGGTTGAATGGGTTTATTTTGAGGGAGGGGAACCCTTCCTCTATTATCCTATAATGGTTGAGGGTATTAAACTCGCGAATAAAATGGGATTCAAAACAGGAATAGTTACTAATTCATATTGGGCAACTAATGTTGAGGACGCATTGATTTGGCTTAAACCCTTCTCAGAAGTTGGGATTAACGAAATTAGCATAAGTGATGATAGTTTTCATTTTGGGGATGGCGTATTAAATTTGGCAAAAAATGCTAAGGAAGCAGTGAAGATTCTAAACATCTCTTCATCATCAATTAGCATTAACGAGCCGACTGTAGAGGAGGGTATCGTCAAAGATCATGAAAAAGGTGAACCTATTATAAAAGGAGGTGCAATGTTTAGAGGGAGGGCTGTTGAAAACTTAATAGAAGGGTTACCTAAACGTCCATGGGAAGATTTAAATAAATGTCCTTATGAAGACCTTGAAGGCCTTGGAAGAATTCACTTGGATCCATTTGGAAACGTACATATCTGCCAAGGATTAAGCATTGGAAATATGTGGGAGACACCACTTTCCGAATTGATTGATAATTATGATGCATATATTCATCCAATTTGTGGACCTTTAATTAGAGGGGGTCCTTCTGAACTAGTTAAGGAATATAAAGTTGAGCACGCCGAAGAATATGTTGATGAGTGTCATCTTTGTTATCTTGCTAGATTGAAATTAATTGGAAAATTTCCACATTTACTTTGTCCTACTCAAGTATATGGATTAGATTAATTTTATTAATTTAAAGATGAATGAAAAAGTGAATATCTTCGAAAACCTTGAAAAAGTGGAACAATATGTTAAGTGAATCGATGTAATAACCTAAAATCTGGAATTAATTCTTTATATATAAAAAAAATAATATAACTTTGCAGTGGAGAAACCTGAGTTGATTCAGAAGAGAAAAGTAAGAGCATTTATTTTTTTCTCTCTATATACAATGGAGAAAAAATTTTAGATTATTTAATTGAAATCATCTTTTTTACAGGTTCTCTGTTTTTTCTCTAATAATGTAATATATACTTTTAAAAGGATTCAAATACTCAAAATTTATTATTTTATTATAGTAATAAATAATTATTTCTTATAAAGTCGAAGAACTATAGATAATAAGTTAAACTGAATAGATAATGGTATATATTGATAAAAAAAAACTTCAAACTCTCTTTAAATGGTATATGCACGAAGTGGGAGAAAGTTTAATCTCTGTTCTTTTGATAGGACGTGATGGAATAATAGTTGAAATTTACACACGGGATTCAGAAAAAACTGATGAAAAGAAATTTATAGGCGCATTCAGTTCTTTAGTTGAATTATTATTAAAAAAACTCACTCAAGATTTTGATCTAGGAACATTTGGTGCTGGCACATTTGATACAGATAAATATAGATTTATCTTTTGTGAATCTGGTCCTGAATATGTTTTAGTTTCTATACTCAATCACGTAGCGTTAGTTGATGATGTATTTCCATATACTTATTTAACAGCTGAAAAAGTAGCAAGAATAATAGATGGAGATTTACCAGTTAGTCCCGTAATTCCAAAAGTAAAACGAGATACTGAAATTGAAAAAATAAAGCGAAAAATGGAATCTTATCAAAATAAACCTCATTCACCTGAATATGTCTATAAACTTTCTCTTATCGGAGATGGTGGTGTGGGTAAAACTAGTATGGCACATAGATATGTCCATGGTATATTTAAAGCAGACTATAAAGCTACAATTGGCACTTTTATTTCAAAAAAAGAATGTGAATTTAAAGAATTGGGCACTTCTGTTAGATTTATGATATGGGATTTAGCGGGACAAAGTCAATTCGAACGATTATGGTCGGATTATTTAACGGATTCTCGTGCGGGTATCATTATATTTGATATCACAAATAGAGAGAGTTTTCAACATGTTAAGAAATGGTATGATATTATCACAAAAGTCACTTTGTCTCATATTGTTCTAATTCTGGTTGGAAATAAAGTAGATCTAAACACTTCTAGAGTTGTTTCAACTGAAGAAGGTATGAAATTAGCAAAAGATTTAGGAATATATTATATGGAGACTTCGGCTAAAACAAACGAAAATATTGATGATGTATTTGAGTGGACTGCTCTTCAAATCATCAATACAAATATTGAAGAGCTAAAGAATACATTTTTCGATGAACAAATAGAAGAAGGTGCCAAATTTATTATTTCAAGTCCTCAATTAAAAATATTGAATCAATATTTCACAAAACAATTGGATTTTTGTATCGGAAAAAGTGATACTGCAGAGATTGTTAAATATTTAGATCTTTTAAAATCAATTGAAAAATTAAAGTTATAAGATATAATAAAATTTCAATATATCTTTATTGAAATAGGATAGGTTAATAATTCTATTTTTATTATTCGTTTTCAGAGAGTAATGCAAATTGTTAAATATATCCTATTATATCATATTTTAAACAATAAGATGAATTTTTGAGAGTTATTAGGAAAATTTTAGTAGAAAGGTATATCTGATATTGAATGACCAAAGAAAAATAAATAATGCAATAAATATAGAAGAAATATATCTTAATATCTTGAATTCTTTAAATGAACCTATGCATATTATTGACAGGGATTACAATTTCCAATTTCTGAATTTAGCAATGGTTCCTTGGCTTGAAAAATATAATATAAATCCAGAGATTATTGGTAAAAATCTTTTCAAAGTTTTTCCTTTCTTGAAAAATAATAAGGTAATTGAAGAATATGAAAAAGTCTTCAAAACGGGTAAAACGCTAATAACACAAGAGGTTACCCACCTAAAATATGGTAGAGTATTTACTGACACTCAAAAAGTTCCGATTATCAATAATGGTAAAGTCGAGCAAGTTATAACAGTTTTGCGAGATACTACAGAACAAAGAGAATCAGAAGAAAAATTCAGAACGATTGCTGAGCAAGCCTTCATAGGAATATTAATACTCCAAGATGATAAAGTGGAGTATGTGAATAACGCTTTACTACAAATTTTTGAATATTCTCATGATGAAGTTAAAAATTGGACTAAAGATGATCTAATTAAATTGATTTATCCAGGAGATTTACAGAGTCTAAGACAATATCGTAAAAGATTACAAGAAGATGAAGATGATCCAAATCCATTTTACTCTTATAGAGTATTCACTAAATATGGACGATTAAGATGGATTGACCAATTTTCGAAACAAATTATTTCTCGAGGTAAATCTGCAGAATTAATTACCATTATGGATATTACTGAAAAAAAGAAGGCTGAGCAAGAATTAATAAAACTCAATAATTTAAAATCAGAAATTCTTAGGAGGACATCTCATGAATTAAAAACACCTCTCGTTTCAATTAAAGGTTTTTCTGATCTTTTATTAACAGTACATAAAGAAAAACTTAATGACTATGTATTGGCTACTATTCATGAAATAAAACTTGGATGTGAAAGATTAGAAAATCTTATACAAGATATATTAAAAACCTCTGAATTAGAAAGTGAGGTTGTCGAACTAAAGAAAAAAGAAGAAGATTTATCTTTCTTAATAAAACTATGTATAAAAGAATTAAATGGTTTGATTAGACTTAGAGATCATAAAATTGTTTTGGATATCCATGATAAGTTAATATCTTGGTTTGAACCAGATCAAATTCATCTTGTAATTAGTAATTTACTTAGTAATGCCATAAAATATACACCTCCAAGTGGAAAAATCATTGTTAAATCTGCTAAGACGCAGGATTATATTATTATTTCAATAGAAGATAGTGGAGTAGGAATAACTAATGAGGAAAAGAAAAGATTATTTTCTCAATTTGGAAAAATTGAGCGTTATGGACAAGGACTTGATATTATAACAGAGGGTTCTGGATTAGGATTGTATATCTCCAAAAAAATTATTGAACTGCATGGAGGTAAAATAAAGGTAAAATCCAACGGAAGGCATAGAGGATCAATTTTTTCATTTTCAATTCCAAGAATTATTAAAAATAAAGAATGATAAATATTTTATTGAAGGGAAGAGATAAATTAAAAAATCTATCCTCACTATATATTTTTTTATAACCCTTAAATTTAATCCCCTATGTCAATAACCAAAAAAGCTGCGGAAATCAAAGCAGAAAGTATAGTAAGACGTATATTAAACAAAAAAAAACATATTTCAACATTACTAAATAAAATATATGCTAAAGAAGATTCAGTAAGGTATCCAAATGCAATCGCTTTAGAAATTTTAAGTGAAAAAAATCCAAAAATAATATATCCAGAATGGAATTTTTTTGTCAATTTACTAAAAAGTAAAAATGCTTATCATAGATCGATTGCAATATCCACAATCTCAAATCTTATTACTATAGATGAAAAAAATGAATTTGAAAAAATATTTGAAGAATATTTTAAGCTTATTGATGATAAGAGTGTTATTGTTACCAGAAAGCTGGCAATTTTCGTATGGAAAATTGCTATTGCTAAACCATCATTAAGATCCAAAATTACGGAGATTTTATTAAGTATTGATAATACTCACCATAATCCAAGTCGTAAAGATCTGATTAAAGGAGACATAATTCAAAGTTTCAATAAGTATTTTGAAGAAATTAAGGATAAGAATAAAATTGTTGATTTTGTTAAAAAGCAATTAAATTCTAGTAGCCCAAGTACAGTGAAGAAGGCTAATGAATTCCTAGCTAAATGGGTGGTTTAAATTAATTATTAAATTTTCAAAAATTTTGTTTATAAGTCTTAAAACTTAAAATTTCTCTGACTATTATCTAGATTTAAATCAAAATAAAAATAAATGTGAGTTATCTAGCAATAAAATAAAAATGAAATCCAATGGAAAAAATAATGGGTTGATCTTTTCATTTGCGATTCTAAGAATTTATAAAAGTAAGAAGTCAGATTGAAGATTTGAAATTAGATTCGGCTAGTATTTTAAGAAAAATTAAGAATCGATACTTAAATATTGAATGGAATTTGGTTTAAAGAAAAATTCATTTTTATTGAATGGTATTAACTTTATTAATGGTAAAAAATTAGCTAAATAGAGTGAAATCCCTCTAATTTGCCTATTATTAAGGAAAAATTTAATATTATTAAATTTAAGAAATCCAAACCGCTGATTTATTTCATATAAAGTTCCAATCTTGATAGAACCGAAATATACTGCTGGAAAAGTCTTAAAATTCATTTTCTTTTTGAATAATATCGTACCAATTTTATAATGAGGAATTCCCCCATCAAGAATGCAGTTTAAAGTATTAACGCATATCTTAAATCCAAAAAATGGACAAATATAGTGATAAAATGATTCTGGTAGAATAGCAAGAATCATTTCTGGAAAGATTGAGTGAATTTTAATAGGAATTTTACTTGAACTTTCATTAACCAACATTTCTTGAGTTTTATCATTATTATCAATTACTAAAGAAAAATCTTTTCCACCTCTCGCACGAATGGCGTCATCAATTGATCTTACTTCCAAATGTAGGTGAGGACTTGCCCAGTAGGCAAAATACCCATTTCGAATAGTATTTCCTAATAAATCTCCAATCTTAATATTTTCTCCTACCTTAACACATGGTTTGACATGCATTATTTTCCATAATAATTTTAAATTATTTGGATTGTTTATCAATATTAGATAATCGATATTATGCCCGTCAAAGAATTTTGGTTTTGGAGCTAATAAAGATTTGATTTCTCGAATTTTTCCTGAAACTGGACTTAATACATCATAATTTTCTAGAGCTAGATTTTGATATATATCGATGGCTAAACCGTGTTGGTGTGCATAATAAGGAGAAGTTCCAATACTAAAATGACTATTTTTTGGGATTGATACTTGAATATCTTCCAATTTGACAATCTCATAAAATTCTTTCTTAAGCATACAATATCAAATATAAATTTGCTAAATAGTAATTATAGTTAATATATTTTTTGAAAAAAAGTATTGGTTAAGCCAAAGTTTTTATTTTTTTTTGAAAGCTAATTATTATCCAATGGTCTCTTGATTTTCAACTAAAGTAAAGTAAATTCTCAAATATACATAAAAATATGCTCAAATAATTTGTAATTGCTATTGAATATATCTCATCGATTTTTTAAAATACTAATTTTTAAAAATGTTTAATCTTATTATCAGATTGCAAATAATTTACCAATTTTTTTAATTCCAAGCTTATTAGGATGATAAATATGACTATTCTTGATAGAAATATCTTTTCTCCTTCTGAAAATAAAAAACTGAAGCACCTACTAAAGAAACCAGAAGAAGATTTGAAAAAAGTAGGTTCATTATTAGAAAACAAAATTGTGGAATATAAAAAGAATTTACGAGAGATAGATGAGAAATATCATGCTTTAATTGATGGATTAACGTATGCTGGAATTGGTATAGATATTATAAGTAAAGATCATAAAGTAATATTTCAAAATCAGGTCTTAAAAGAAAGATTTGGAGCTATTAAGGATGAAAGCTGTTATGTGAAATATAGGGGTCTAGAAAAAGCATGTGAATCTTGTCCAATGGAAGAAGCTTTAAAGTACAATATGGCTAAACGAATAGAATTGGATGCTGCAGATGGGAGATCTTATGAATTAATTTCTGCCCCATTTCCTAATCAAGATGGTTCAATTGATAAAGTTGTTGAAGTTATAATTGATATTACAGAAAGAAGAAAGATCGAAGATAAATTACGAGAATCTGAGGAGAAATATCGTAATTTATTTAAATACTCTCCCATTGGTATTTTCTTATTTGATAAGGATGGAAATCTATTGGAAGGAAATACAAATATACCATATTCTTTTTCAGGATACCCTTCGCACTTTAGCTTAGGAAATAATTTTACCGAGCTTCTAAAATTCTTTAAAAATTCAAGTGAGTTAATACCGATCTTTAAAAAAAGGGCTGAAAAAAGAGCAAGTGGTAAGGTGCTCGAACCAATAGAGCTTAAGTTAGTTCGACAAGATGGAAAAATAAGATGGATTTATTGGCAGAGTTCTACTATAAAATTGAAAGATCATGTAATAATTCAAGCAATTGTTCAAGATATTACAGATCGAAAATTAGTAGAACAGAAATTAAGAGAATCGGAAGAAAAATTCAGGACTATTGCAGAACAATCTTTAATGGGGATAGCTATTATTCAAGATGATTTATTTAAATATTTTAATAAGAGAATATCTGAAAATACAGGATACTCAGTGGAAGAGATTAAAAGCTGGGGTTCTCGAGAATTATTGAAAACAATCCATCCTGGAGATAGAAAATTCGTTATGGAACAGGCTCGTAAAAAACAAAGGGGTGACTCTAATGTAGTCAACCACTATCATTTTAAAATACTAAGAAAAAATGGAGGGCCTAGATGGCTTGAACTTTTCTCGAAAACCATTAATTATGAAAACCGTTCCGCGGATTTGATTATGACATTTGATATTACCGATAAGATTGAAGCGGAGCAAAAGTTAAAAGAATCAGAAGAAAAATTCAGAAATATTGCAGAACAATCCTTAATAGGAATTGGAATTATTCAAGATAATGTGATAAAGTACGCTAATAAAAAATTTTCTGATCTTTTTGGATATAGTATAGATGAAATATTGAATTGGTCACTAGAAGAATTTATGAAAACAGTTCATCCTAAAGATAGGGAATTTGTTTCTGAGCAAGTTAAGAAAAAACAATCAAATTCAGAAGAATATTTACAAAACTATCAATTTAGAGGTTTAACAAAATCTGGTAAAATTATCTGGATCGAGAATTTTACCAAATCTATAATCTATGAAGGAAGAGTTTCTGATTTTGTAGCATTTATTGATATTACTGAAAAAATAAATGCACAAAAAGAGGTTCTTAAACTAAGTCAATTAAAATCTGAATTACTCAGAAGAACCTCACATGAGCTGAAGACTCCTTTAGTCTCCATCAAAGGTTTTACTGAACTCTTATTAAAAATACACCGAGATAAATTAGATGCTATGGTTATATCTACTCTAAATGAAATTAAACATGGTTGCATTCGTCTTGAAACTCTTATAGATGATATCTTAAAAACTGCCGAATTAGAATCAGGTACAACCCAACTACATAAATCAGAAGAAGATTTGACCTTTTTAATTAAATATTGCGTAAATGAGATTAAAGGATTCTCAAAATTGAGAAATCATAAAATAAATCTAGAATTAAAAGAAAACTTAATAACTCAGTTTGAAAAAGAACAAATTCATCAGGTGATTAGTAATCTTTTAAACAATGCAGTTAAATATACCCCTCCAGGTGGCTTAATAGAAATTAAATCCGAAATCAGAGATGATTTTATAAAAATCTCAATAAAAGACAATGGGATAGGTTTTACAGAAGAAGAAAAGACAAGAATATTTAAGCAATTCGGTAAAATTGAGAGATATGGTCAGGGATTAGATATTATTGCTGAGGGTTCCGGTTTTGGATTATTTATATCTAAAAAGATCATTGAATTACACGGTGGAGAAATTTGGGTTGAATCAGAAGGAAGACGCAAGGGATCAACCATCTATTTCTCTTTACCATTGATTTAAAATAAAAATAAAATGGTTCTATGAATTTTTTTTTATTTTTTTTTTCTAAGAAATCTCAAAAAAGTCAAAGTTTATTATTCTTGCTCTCTTTTTCTTTAATAATTCTTTAGAAATTAAAGAGTTTTTAAAAAAGTTAAAAAATTTGGTTTTAAAATTGGTAAAAGGAACAGTAAAATGGTTTAACAGCCGTAAAGGCTTCGGATTTATAAATTCTGAAGAAGGAAGCGACGTTTTTGTACATTACACCGCATTAGCAGGTAGAGATGATGAATATAAGACCTTAAACGAAAATGATAAAGTTGAATTTGAAATCGTCGAAGGTCAGAAAGGTCCGCAAGCTAGTAATGTTGTAGTTACAGAAAAGGCACCTCCTAATCCTTATGGAAGAAATAGAGCAAGAAATTTTCGTTTTTAATTAAAAAGTATTTTAAATCTCCAAAAAGAAAAATATAATATAAGAAATAAATAATAATTAAAAAAAAAGAAATAAATCTGTTTTTGCGATTGTTATCGATTCTTATCTTTTTTTTATTTTTATTTGTATGATATATTCAATTTTTATTATCGTTTTGATTTAATTCCTATTTTTCTTATAATTTTAATTTAAGATAATAAAAATATATATTGGTTTCTTTACTTTAATTTGAACTAAATTATATATCCAGTCGACTACTTCCTAAAAATTAAGTAATTTTTTTATTTAAAAAAAGAACTGATTGGATTTGAAAAAAAAGTTAGGTAATGGGTTAAAAATAATAATTAAAGCATTTTTCATTATTTTTTACACCATAGTCATTTTATCTTTAGTAATAATTGGAATTACTTTTAGTGTTATAACAATTATTCCGGATGAGGCAAGTAAACTATGCTATTTGAATATTATGCTCATTGTTCGTTTACACCATATAGTACTATAATTGTATTCCCTATGGCGTTAATATGTATTTTTCTTTTAATAAAATTAGTCAAATATTTTAATTTTAAATTAAAATATGCAAAAACTCCAGAAAAAAACTCGAAAATTCAAATCTAAACAAAAAACATAAGTAAATAATCTTTTTTTTTTAATTCTTTAGAGAATTATATAATAACCTTATTTTAATGACTATTAGATTTAAAAAATCCATTGGACTATCGATTGAATTTACTTCCAAATATTTATTCCCTTAACTTCTAAGCTATTGAAGATTTGATTTATTTTTTTTTCTTTCTCATAAGCTATTGGTGTATTTACAATATACAAATTTTTAAGAGAGTGAAGGTCCAAAATTGATTCAGGGATAAAATTTATTGGGTTATTATTTAACCATAAAACCTTTAAGGACTGTGAAATATTGATATTTTCGGGTATATATTTAATTTTATTATTACTCAAATCTAAAATTTCAAGATTTGTAAATCCAGATTCATTATAAGGGAATTCTTCCAATTGATTAAAACTTAAACCTAATACTTTTAAGGAGGCCATTTCATTCATATTTTTAGGCAAATTTTTTATCTGATTACCCCATATTGATAATGTTACTACTTTTTTCAATCTAGAAATTGATTCAGGTAAAAATTGAAGAAGATTATGGTTTAAATATAACTCTTTAAGGTTTAAAAGGTCTCCAATTTCATCAGGGAGTTCAATTAAATGATTATCGCTTAAGTTTAGTACTTTTAGAGCAGCTAAGTTTCCAATTGAGTTAGGAAGATATTGTAAGTTATTTTCAGTTATATAAAGCTCTTTTAATTCTCTAAAATTGCCTATTGAAGAAGGTATTGTCTTTAATCCACATCGATTAAAACCTAATGCTGTCACTCTTCTTTCATTGTATGAAAATCCCATATGTGTTTGCTTACTTATATTTTCAAAATGCTTTATAGGATTAATTAAAAATGTATATGAATGAATTAAATTAACTTTTATAATGTTTAATAGAGATTCACTTTCACGATCATCTAAAATAAAGCGATATTTATTCTTATGCTCATTTTCTATTTGCTCAAAGAATATTTCCATCAAAAGCTCAAGTTCATCATTACTAAAATAATCAAGATAATTTTCTTGAATCAAATAATGGGCAACATTAGTTGAGAGATTCTCTAATCTTTCAGCAACTTCATTTTTAAAAACCCGTTTTGCTTTCGGATCTCCAACATCAGTCAATTTTTTAAGGAGTGGAAAGGCTAAATTGCTATGAAGCAAACTCGTATCGTAAAAATTTTCAGACCATGCCTGCAAATTTGAGCAATGTCCCCAAAATTCAATCTCAGGTGTTAATTGATTATATTTTATTTCAGTTTCTAAAGAATGATCAAGTTTCTCACTAACATCATCTATTGACATGAAATTATCGAAATCCTCTATAATATCCTTTGGAATTTCAATCAACAAGTATTTACACTGGAGAAATTTTTCATCCTTAACATAAATAACAGTTTTTTCATTTTCAAGTTTTAATGTTATAAAAGGATTTATTTTATATTCATTTATTGTATTTTGTATTGGCTTAATATCTTCGATTGTGTATTTAATCTTCGTTCCACATTTACGACAGTAATTATAAGTAGTTTTATTCCTTGTTCCACATTTGGGGCAAAATAGCATTTTATTTTAATAATTACAATGATAAAAATATATTATTTTATTTTATAATAGACTAAACTATTTTATACTTATTCTCTTTTTGTTTAAAGCAATTTAGATAAACTCTTTTTGGTAATTTTAATATTACAATTATAGAAACAGCTATCACAATACCTACTAATAAAAATTATACTCAAAATTAGCAATTAACTATCAGAGGGAGACTCATATTAATATCCTTTTACTCATTTGTCAATTCATATTCTCATTTTATTGAATGATGATTTGGATATAACTGTTACTTTCAACTTTTAAGCTAAAATAATCGAATCAATGAATTAATTTGAATCTAATGACAAAAAAAAAGGCTATTTTTTATATTCAGTATCATCTACAATTAAATTTGGATCAGATAATCCTTTTTTAATTTTCAGTAATATATATTTCCGAAAATCCTTACTTGTAAAAGCTTGGGCTCCAAATTGTTTAAGCTCCTGTATTTTCTTTCTTTCTTCGTCACTTTTCCTTTCATTAACCCGCATAGCCTCCTCCACCAAAGCTGATCCTAACAATAGGCTAAACAGAAAGAATGTGACTAAAGCAGCATTTTTTTCTTTGATCTCTCCTTGATCAATTGCTTTTTGAATTACTCTAGTTGTTCCTTCTAAAAATTTAAAGGGTTTATATTCTTTTTCAAACTTGCCAAGTTTATTTGATGGAGGGGATTGCATAAAATGCATCATTCTAAATGCCGAAAAATCTTTTTCTGCAGATTCAAAAAAGTGTTCAAAAATCACTAATAATAGATCTATAGTAGTACCACTAAAATCTTTAATGAGTTCCCTGATATCATTCCGATATTGTTCATAATACTTCTTTCTTATAGCTAACCATAATTCTCGCTTACTCGCTACATAATTATATAAATTGTTTTGATTCATTCCAAGAGATCTAGCCAAAGCGCGCAAACTGAACCCATCTCTTCCCTTTTCTAAAAATAACTGTTTTCCTGCCTCTAAAATTTTTTCAAATTGAGCTGCTTTTTTTTCAGGTGAACGACTTCTTGATTTCTTGTCAATTTTCTTAGTTTTCTTTTGTTCAATCATTCTTCTCACAAATCTAAAAGAAAAAACAACGAGATATTCTATTATTCCATTTTAAATCGCATTTATTGTCAAATATTGAAATTGATTGATAATATTTAAAAATTATTAATAAAACATTTAAGATTTTTAAAAAAAAGAAAAATGATTTAATATTTTCTTGGTTTACAAAAAAAAAAACTTCATAAATTTTTATAAAAATTCATTTTTTTTTTTCAGTTAACACATTCATAATATATATCTATATATTTGCTTTTAAGTTTAATTCCAAGACCTGAAATAATTATTCCTTATAGAGAATGATTATAAGTACTCAATTAGATTCAATAAAAACTTAAGGAAGAATGAAAAAATGATATGAAAAAAAAAAGTGTAGAAAAATCTTTTTAAGTGAGATCAAAACGATCTAAATTCATAATTTTATTCC
>JBHLQA010000027.1:0-15245 GCA_048885285.1 Candidatus Odinarchaeota archaeon | reverse complement strand
TTTCGTGCAATCTATTAGCACCGTTCTATCACAAATAAAACGGCTTTTACGAAAAACCATGTCTTTTTTATCTAATAATCTCAGATTTTTATTTCCAAGACCATAAAAGGAATCTTGAAGATTTCCTAATTTTAAAATAATTTTTATTTTATTTCCTTTTTTTATATTTTTCTTCAAAATGGGATCTAAATCAAAACAAGCTTTCGAAGCATTAATACCTATGATACAGTTTCCTTTCTTAGTTAAATTCTTTTCTTTTGTAATTTCTATAGTTGTACTATGCGTACATAAGATATTTTTGTGCCCATATGCAGAAATTGTTTCTAATACTACCATCTCTTTTATTCATCTTTAAAGAATTGAAGTAAATTGGTTAAATTTATAAAACTAGAATAATTAGATTGAAATTTAGATTTTAAAATAGAATCTAATCCTCGAATAGAATTAATAGGATTAAATTCTACAACTTCATTAAATTGATTTATATATTTCTCGGGGATTAGGACGCCACATTTATTATAATTTAGATAGAAATGATTAATAAAACCAGATGATTTTTTTATTGAATTCTCATAAAGTTCATCATTCACCTCTAAATTTGTTATAGCTTCAAATTGCCCTAAAGGATATGTATTTTTTAATTCAAGAGGTATTATTCCAAAAAACAAAGAATTAAATACAACATGTAAAACCTTGCGAGGAATTATTGTATTATTGTTTATTTCTTCAATCCAATTTTGAATAGTTGGAGAATTTTGACCTCTAGCATCTAATTCTGGTAAAATTATTAAAAATTTTGCTTCTTTTGGAACCCGATAATTATTATAAATCCTTTTCTCATATCTTTTAATCAAGGGTCTATAGATATTCTCTGAGGAAACAAACATTCTCCCCGTTTTCTTATAGATTTTTTCATTGCTTTCAAGTATAGGAGATTTTTTCTTTAAAATACGGGCTGCTTTAACCAAATTTGGGTGTGCTCTTATACGTTGGTCAACTAACTCCCATAAATTACCCTCTCTTATTGCTTGTCTAATTGTTTTTAACTCAGAAAAAGAAAGATATAGATTATGTTCCGCCAATAGTTTGATTCGCAAATTATCCTCATATTTTTTAAGTTCATTAGGAATAAATTTTGTACAAATTGGACAGTGACATGGAAATTCTTCTAAATCCTCAAGATTTTTGGTACCAGTAGACAATGTAAAATACCTATTCTCATTAGCATATAAAACGTAGGCCGCAGAATCCATTAAATCGCAACCGCATGCGACGGCTAAAGAAAAAAATTGAGGTAAACCTAATCCAAACATATGTAATGGTTTAGCAGGATTTATGCTTTTTTTTACATTCAATAAAATTTGAATAGCTACATCAAACCTATAATCAAGAAAGGATTTTACTAATCCCCCAATTGCATAGACACCAAAATCTAATTTATTCATTTCATTAATGCATCTTGTTAATAGATCTTGGTATTTTCCTCCATGGATTGGTCCAAACCAAACACAACTTTTATTAGTTCTTCTTTTGATATTCTCTCTTGCTCTCTCAATTGTAGTATTGACCTTAATGTTTGCTGTTTCATATGCATCATCAGGTTGAACAGGAATATCAAGGATAACTGGGAAATCTGATTCTATTTTTTCCTGAAACCCTTCGATTTCTTCTGGTTTAATCTTCATATCAGCATTGCCATACATATATTGCTGAAAAGCCCCACTATCGGTGGCAATAAGACCATCAAAATCAAGAAATTGGTGAATATTTTTCTTTAGTACCTCATTCTTTACAGTTTCATTTTGAAAAAGGATATATGCATTTGTAAAAACAGCTTCGGCTCCAAAACTTTTTAATTCTGAGGGCGGAATTAGATTTTTAAATGGGTGTACAACAGGAAAAAGATTAGGAGTGATCATTCGCTTATTATTAACTTCTAATTTACCAATTCTTCCTAGAGCGTCGACATCTATAATTTCATAATTCATATGCTTTCCTTTAAGAATTTGTTCATATTAATTAAAAAATTCTTTTAAACGATCTTTTTCAAATAATTTTTCAAGCCAATCAATTTTTCCTATCTGATATTTTTTTCCTTTTTTATGCTTAACTACGATCTCAAGGATGATTTTTGCTACTTTTTCAATATTTATATTTGTTGTATCGATTTCAAAAATGGGTATTTTGATTTGTTTTTGGATAAAATAATTGACACAATTACCCAATATCTCTGCTTGAATATTTTCAGTAATTTTCTTTATATCAAATTTTTTTTTTTCTAATCTTTTAAATAATTCATCCGGATCACATCTTAAAATAAATGCGTAGTCAATAAACTTTTCTGGAATTATATCTGAGAAATTACTCTCTATTACCAAGTAGGGTGGATTTTCCTGTTTAATCTCTTCAATCCTATTTATGACATAAGGTAAAAATATTTCAAAATCCACAATGTAAGTTTGTCGTTCTTTATCATAATCAAACGAAAAATTATCTGAAATTGCTAATTTATTTAAAGATATTATTTTAGCATCAATTAAATTAGAGATTTCTCTTGCTACTGATGTTTTTCCGCAACCTGGTGTTCCAGAGATAATGATATTTTTCATGTCAAACTTAATAATAGAGATTGATAATTAGAAAAAGTGAATGAACATAATTGAATTTTATTTATGTAAAAAATAATGGGAAAGGGGGGCTTTGAACCCCCGACCTCACGGTTATCAGCCGTGCGCTATACCAGGCTAAGCCAATGAAGAGATGCTTCGAATAAAAGAATCCTCTCTCCCATGCTGCTTTCCCAGTTAAAGATTGGTATTTAACTCTATTTTTTTTTTATAGTAAAGTATGATTGAATAATTTATATAATATATAACTAAAAAATTTTTTGACCAAAAAAATAATAAAATATGCTTATTTTTAATTTATATTATATTATGGTTGTGATGATAGAAATTGAAGTCTGGATATAGCTATCTCAAAGAAACTTTTGAAAAACATGAAAAAGGATATCAATCACCACATTGGTATCGAGGAATAGAATATCGAAAGAGTAAATCAATCCAGAGAGTTGAAAAACCCACTAAACTTCATCGAGCAAGAACATTAGGATATAAAGCGAAGCAAGGATATATTATAGTACGAGCACGAATAAGGAAAGGGGGAATGCATAAAATCCGTCCAAAGCGAGGAAGAAAACCAAGAGCGATGGGGGTCTCTAAATATACCACAGGCAAAAATCTTCAATGGATTGCAGAGGAACGCGTTCAAAGAAAGTATCCAAACATGCAAGTTCTAAATTCATATAAAGTCTTTTCTGATGGGAGACATTGGTATTATGAAGTTATCTTAGTCGATCCCCATCACCCGGTAATTAAATCAGATCCTAACATAAATTGGATCTCAGAACCTCAACATAATAAAAGAGTAACTCGAGGGCTTACTTCTGCGGGTAAAAAAGCAAGAGGGTTAGATAAAAAAGGATGGGGATCCGAAAAAACCCGACCAAGCATTGGAGCTAATAAAGGGCGTGGAAAATAACTTTTAATTTTCTCTAAATTCTTTTTAAAAACTACGAGGAAATTATTCCAATTTTAAGTTCAAATAAATAAATCTGACCAAATTAGGGTATTTTAAAATAATGTCATTTTTTTTACATTGAAAATTCTATATCTCTAAAATTATTAGGAACAAATTATAATTTTACACCATATTACGGTTTAAATAGGATAAATTACGCCCCGGGCATGGTTTCCGTCTTGTTCAGAGATTGAACAATGAAATCGAACATGCGACCGCCCGGTTACAGTTGAATTACTGGATGAGACCAATAATCACTAACAGCCGGGTGCTCTACCTAACTGAGCTACCGAGGCACAATTATGATATTAATCTTGCTATATTAAATTATTAAATATAATATTTAGCTTTTTCTTTAGTATTTAAGGAGTTCTCAATTAATTTGAAAAATGATGTATATAATTATAAATCAATCCGACTGAGCAGCGTAATAAATTAGCCATTTTGCCATAGCTTGAAAGGATTCATTTATGTTTAAATTATCTTTTGAGGAGCAGAATACACACTGGTTACATTTTGCTTTAGTAGCATAATCATCTGCTACATTATAATCTACTTCATGACCCGGGAGATCCCATTTCATACCTAAAAGAATTATAGGAATAAAACCTGCCTTTTGGCGAATAATTTTTAACCATTCTGGGATTTCTCTAAATGTATCATAATCACTAATATCGAAACAGATAAAAGCACCACTCGCGCCTTTACAATAATCAGGTAAAAGTTCCCGGAATCGTTTTTCACCGGCAAAATCCCAGAGTTGCATTTTAACAGCTTCTCCAGTGTCGAGTATTTCAGATTTCGTGTGGAATCCAGCACCTATAGTCATTTTATACCCTTCTTCGAACTTTCCTGTACAATACCTCGTAATCATTGCGGTTTTTCCTACACCTCCCGCACCAGCCACAATTACTTTAAAAATCCATGAGCTCTGCATTTAAATGAATCACATCAATATTCTAACTTAAAGAATAGGCTTATTGATAAATAATAAAAATTTTTCTTTAAATACTTTTTTGATTGAAATAAACAGTTATAAATTTTATAAAATAAATACTAAAACCTATATTCAATTTAAAAGATTAACGTAATTAGAAGCTAGTTTTTTTAGATTACTATGGTTTTTATAAATATTTTTCTATATTTTGAATTCCTATAATGGAACATAAAATACATCAGTTATTAGAAATTACGTTGATTTGATATTAGTACCTTTTTAAAATAAAAAAGATTTTTATAAGATTTTGTTCTATTATTTTTTAGATCTAAATTTTTAAAAGTTATATTATAGGTTGTGATAAGAAAGCATTAAAGACGACGATATTTGTCCTATATGTAGTTTTCCAAAAGAACTATGTATATGCGATAGTTTAAGTGCTGATGAGCAACAAATATTGATTTCTAATGATAGGCGGAAATGGGGGAGGGTGGTTACTGTTCTTACATTTATTGGAAATTTTGATGTAAATTTAAATAGTATCTTAACGAAAGCAAAAAAGAAATGCGCTTCGGGAGGAACAGTTAGAGATAATAAAGTTGAACTCCAAGGAGATCATCGATTTAAGTTGAAAAAGTTTCTAATTGACCTTGGTTTCCCTGAAGAAAATATACTAATACAAGAATAAAGTTTTTGAACTAATAAAACTAACAATAGATACCTATCTAATAAATTGGAAGACTCTAATATTAGAAAATTTTATTAAAAAATTTAAAAAAACAATTTTTATGAATTTGATTATTTATAAAGTAATTTTTAAAGCACAAGAGCAATTTGAAAATAAAAATCTTACTTTAAGTTTTAAAAATCTAAATTTTAATAACCCACTATCCATTTCTGAATTATCTCTTTTAGAATTGAAAAATTTAAACGAAAAGAATCAACAAACAATAAAATTCCAAAACATTGAAGAAGTTCTTATTATTGGAAAGCCCACAGTTGATTATATTTTTAATTATTACTTTGTTTTATTATTTTCAACTGAATCAGATAAGAGAAAAATGGGATATCTGATAGGAAACGTTAAGAACTTGGGAGATATTATCATTGGAATTTGGCCTTTCAATATTAATAATAATGAAATAACAGAAGAAAAAATATTAATAACCTATAATGATATTATCAAAAATCCTGAAAATTATAGCGTTATCTGTTTAATATCTCAATAGTAATCTTCCAGATTTTAAAAAATATTGAAGAGATATTGTAAACTTAATAATATTAATATATAAAAAGTAAATAAAAATTTTCTAATTTAAATCTCGATTTTTTTCATTACTCTTTCTAGTTCATCATCTATGTTAATGTCTTTGAAGTCATATACAGAAATCTCATATTGATTTGAATAATCACTGAACTTGGCTCTTCCCTTGATAATAATATCTTTACCTAAAAATTCCACTGATTTCTTCTCCAAAAATTTCTCAAATTCCGGAGTTTCTTTTAGTTGTACTACCTTAGAAGTATCTATTCCAATTAATTTTTCTGCTTGATGTCCAATAAAAGTAGTTCTAATAGTTCCTGTTCCATCATCAATTATAAGATTAATAATCATCCTAAATTCCGTATTATCTCCTTTCCCACAGGTACAATTTTCAATTTTCTTAAAACAATCCTTACATGCTTCGTATATCGTAATATTACTTAGATCTTTTGCAATGAATCCTTTTATTTCAATTGTGCCTGATGATTCAATTTTATCGACTTTAGTATAATTACCAGAAAAATTTGTGGTTCTTTCTCGTTTCGTAATATCAAAACTTTTGAGATTTTTAATTTCTAAATTTTTTAGCTCTAATATTGATTCCTTAATCAAGGAGATTTCATTTCGACTCGAAAAATTGCTATATTTAACTATTACATTTTTTAATGATAAACCTTGTCCAACACTTAATAATTTTGAATATTCTTCAGCATTTTCACGCCATAAGGTCACTCTAATACCATCTGATTCATCACTTACTATAAATCCTAACAAAGAAACCTCTTCACCAGATCTTAAGGATATGGTTTTTAAATTATCAATTGAAGTAATAATACCATCAAAAGAGACAACCCCGCTACTCTTCTGAAGTTCTTTTATCTTTTTCGTAAAGTCTCCTCTAATCTCAAGATCCTTATCTTTTTTTGTAATTTCTGTATTTTTATTCGCTATAACTTCAATAGTTTTTGAATCTAGGCTACTCAAACGAGGATTTAAATTAGTTATTGAAATATAGTCATTAATGTTAATCTTATCTAATTTTTCTGTATCTTCGTTCCAGAATGTGATTCTTATCGATCCTGTGGAATCTAGCAATGTACAAGAACTCACGCAACCAGGACTCCCATCTTTTCTAATAAATTCCCTTAATTGTGATAATTGAATTACTTTTCCTTCTATTGAAATAGATTTGAGATTTAAGTTAATATCATTAATATTGATTGATTTAAATGTAATTTTCGGATATTTCTTATAATCTACATCCTCAGGAGATAAAATTATTTTTCCATATTTTCCAATATGTATTTCAATATCGCCAAATTTTCCTTTTTTTGCAGTTCCATTAATAATTTTAACAATTTCATTTCTAACAAAATTTGATTCATTTATAATGTTAACTTGTTCATCCCAAAGTACTATTCGCGCATCTCCTGTGTTATCGTGTAAAAGAAAAGACCCTACAAATCCGTTCGTTCCATCATTTTTTTTAAAGTCATTAATATTATAAATTGCTTTGATTCTACCATATAAAGTTATGTTTTTCATATTTTGAGTAACATCAGATATGTAAATTTCAATATCTTTTAAAAGATCTTTATTTCCGTTCTTTATATCAACGCCCAATTCTTTGGCAATAATAAATAAAGCACCTTCATCAGAAATTAAACCTTTCAATTCATTTTTCTTGTCTTCTACTAAATTTTGGATTTCTTTTCTTGTTAAACCAGTATCTTCTATAATCTTATTAATATAAAGTTCAGTTTTCATTTCAATCATTTCATTATAAAATTTCTTAAGTTATAAAAATATTTTAGTAGGTATTATTTAAAAAAAAAATTATTTAATTGTAATTAAAAAAAGTTCTTCTTTTAAAATCAAAGAGTATTGAATAAAGGTAATTTATCAATGTAGATTAATTCAATTTACTATAAGAGATAAATAATTTTCAAATTGTTTTTATTAGTCTTATTAATTATCTTCTAATGATATAAATGAAGGAATTTAAAATAATACCCGTAATTGATATTTTGAACTCAAAAGCGGTTCATGCTAAAAAGGGAGATAGATCCAAATATAATCCCCTAAAATCATATTTATTTAATACGTCAAATCCAGTTGAAATTATTAAAATTCTTAAAGATAATTATAATTTTGATTTGTTTTATATCGCAGATTTGGATTCAATAATAAAAAAAGCCCCTAATTTGAAAATATTAAAACAAATTTTAGAAATTTCTGATGTTAATGTAATTTTAGATCCTGGAATTTTTGATCTTAAGGATATTTATCAATTTCAAAAATTAAAAATTAAAAATCTAATAATAGGATTAGAAACAATTAAAAGTTTTAAAGAAATCATTCAATGCTCACAAATCATGAACCCGAATGAAATTATTATCAGCTTTGATATGTATAAGGGAAGAATTTTATCCAATGCTAAAGATATAAAGAGTCAAAATCCAATTAATCTTATAAAAAAATTCTATTCTCTTAAGATCAAAAATATTATTCTTTTAGATTTATATAGAGTAGGTCAAAAACTTGGAGGAATTCCACCTTTATATCGAAAAATACTGCATATTTTTAATGGAAATATTTTTGTAGGTGGAGGTATTAAAAATTTTAAAAATATTTTAGAGATTAAAAAACAGAACTTTTCTGGCGTACTAATAGCTACAGCCTTATACGATGGAACAATAAACATTGAAAAATTAAGAAATTTTGATTTATTTAAAGGTATTAATCAATAAAAATTACACCGGTACTCGACACGTTTAGAGATTTCTTACATACTGGACAAGTATGCTTCATTCTAACCCAGTCTGTTAAATGATCTTTATGAGCTTTTGCTTCACATATTGGACAACCAGCTAATTCATCGAAAATTTCAATATTTTTACCACATACGGAACATTTTGTTTTTGAAGCAGTAGAAATCTTTATTAACTCTTTTTTTATATCTAATGTTACTCTCTCTGTGTTTTCTGCAGTAGGATTAACTTGTTTTAATTCATCTCTAGTATCCACACAAAATATTGTTCCATCTGTATCATCTTTTTTATTACCTATCCACACAACTTTTCCTTTAAAATAACTTGATCCTTTATCTTCTAATGTTAAGTTAAGTTTTCTATCTTCCATCACATAAGTTTGAATGACTTTTGTGTATTTTAGACCTAAGTTCGCAGATAATTGCTTAACTACTTCTATTGGTTCTTTAAATACTTCCTCAGTAATATCAACCTTAGTAATTTCTTTGGGTGACATGATATATTCTTGATATGTTTTTTATATAAAATAAAAATGATTTAATTTAAATTTTAATATAAAATTATACAAAAATAAATCTTTTGAATTTAGTAGTTCTTATTATGAACTTAAAAAATTAAATACTAATATCTTTTATTAATAGTATTTAAGTTGAATTAAAAATAAATAAAGTAATTTCTTTAGATATTCGAATTCAATAGATTTTACGTATATAAATCCTAATTAAATTTTTTAATTATTATTTATTATATATGATGGACTATGTCCCATAAAATCAAGCTTTTAATTAGCCCAAGAACAATCGAAGAAGCTAAAATTGTTATTGATAATCGAATAGAATATATTGATTGTAAAAATCCAGTTGAAGGATCGCTCGGGGCAAATTTTCCTTGGATCATTAAAGAAATGAAAAATTTAATTCCTTATAATAGTTCTCAATTATTAAGTGCAACTATTGGTGATTTTCCAAATCTTCCTGGTTCCGCTTCATTAGCAGCTTTAGGAGCAGCGTTTTCAGGTGCAGATATAATAAAAGTTGGATTGAAAGGACCTAAAGACGAGAATTCTGCCATAATATTGATGAAAAAAGTCGTTAAAGCTGTAAAAGATTTTAATGATAATATTAAAATTGTTTCAGCGGGATATGCGGATCGTGCTAGAATGAAATCATCACCAGAATTTATGAGCATGCCAACTATTGCGTATGAATCTGGTTGTGATATTGTTATGCTTGATACGTTTATAAAAGATAAATTTGGACTTTTTGATTTTTTGACAATTGAACAACTCACTCAATTTAGAAATAAGGCAAAATCTTTAGGATTACAAGTTGCGCTTGCGGGTAATTTAAGAAAAAAAGATATACCTCTATTAATAAATGTATCTCCTGACATAATTGGATTAAGATCAGTTGTATGTGAGGGATATGATAGAAATAATGGGTTAATTAAATCAAATTTAATTGAAGAGCTAAAATCAGAATTATATAAGAATTAAGTAGAAAATTTTCGTGCTTCATGAAATCATAATTTCTATTTTCTAATAACTGAACTTTTTAAATTTAAGTCGATTTATATTCAAATTTTAAATTTTAAATAATTTATTAGAAATTAATCATAAACTTATTTTGGTTTTTATGATAGTATAGTAATATGCATAAAAAAGAACTAGGAATTATTGGAACAGGAAAAATTGGCTCTACTCTTTTAAAAAGATTAATAAATACAAATACCGTAAAGGAAAACAATATTATAATTTATGATATTGATGAAAATCGGCTTAAAGATCGAGCACTTGAATTTAATGTTGATACAGCAAAAAACAATGTTGAATTAGTTAAATCTTCTAAATATGTTTTAATCGCAGTTATTCCACAAGTTATAAATAATGTCTTAAGTGAAATAAGTCCTGTTTTAACTGAAGAACAGACTCTTATTTCAATAGCTGCTGGAGTTTCAATGAGCCATATAAATAAATTTATTGACGAGAGAATAGGAATAATAAGGGTTATGACAAATATTCCTGCTCTTATAGGTGTTGCTGCCACAGCTATCGCTCATAATAATAATGTAAATGAGGTAGAATTAGATTATGTTAGAGAAATCTTTAATGCAGTAGGTATGGTTGTTGAAGTTGAAGAAAAACATTTAGATGCTGTAACTGGATTATCTGGAAGTGGGCCTGCATATATTTTTATTATAATAGAAGCTTTAGCGGATGGTGGTGTAAAAATGGGGTTACCTAGAGATGTTGCACAAAAATTGGCCGCTCAAACAGTCTTAGGTGCTGCGAAATTATTATTAGAAACTAAAAAGCATCCGGGAGAATTGAAGGATATGGTGGCTACACCTGGAGGGACAACAATTACCGCTATTCACGAAATAGAATCAGCAAAATTAAGAGCAACATTAATCAGAGCTGTTGAAGCCGCCACGATTAAATCAGCATCCTTAAACTCTTCAAAATAATTATATATAACTTTTTTTAAAAATTGCTCTATTTCATAATAGAAATAGCCTTTCCCTCATGGATTCTTGTATTAAATATTTCTATGTTCGGTTTATATGATTTAAAAATATCTAATACTTCTTTCTCATCACTTTTTCGACATATTGCATAAACTGAACGGCCTAATTGATTCATACTAGCTCCTATAATATTTAATTTGTTTAAATCATCCATTAACTCTTGTACTTCAAATAATTCAAGAATTTCAAGGATTTCGGTTTTTTTCACAAATTCGATAGATTCATCTATAAATACATTAATATTTGGTTCTTTAATTAACATTTTTAGCGCTTTTTTACCCGCTTCTTTAATTTTTTCACTTAAAATTGGATCGGTTAAGATTGATTTTGTATGAATCATTCCAAATGAACCACAAATAATTTTTAAATCTTGGGGTATTTTTATCTTGTTATATATGCATGGGTATCCTGATTCTTTCAAAATTCCAATTCCACCACTTAATTGGCCACATACAGTCCCCAAACCTGTGTGATTTACAACTTCTGCGATATGAGCAATCTTACCCTTTTCTTGATAAGATAATTTTAAATTAAATAAATAATCTAAACCAAAAATTGTCCCTAATGCGCCTGATCCACTAGCACCATATCCACATCCTACTGGCATATCAAAAAAATGATTGATTCTTATTTTACAAGATTCCCTGATATAACTTTTTATGTAATCAACAATATAATATGTTGTTTCAGCTTCTTGATTTAATTCTTTTCCGTTAATATATATTTCGATTTTAAAACCACTATTTTTATCAAGAAGTTGTGTAATTATTTCTGTACTTCCAAATGCATTAATACAGAAGCCAGCACCTCTGGATCCTATTTTTTCTGGATTCATAATTTTAACATCATTAATCTTATCTACTATCTCAAAGAATCCAGATATTCTATGTGGTATTTTAACAATAACTCTGTTAATGTCTTTTAACATGAAACTCATGACATTTAATTTATCTAATTGACTATATATTATTAAAAAGATAAATAATATCTTAATCTAATGAATGAAAAAAAAATAGTAATAAAAATTGGCGGATCCTTATTATTTACAAAGGATAAAGAAATTAATAGAACAAAGATTCAAGAATTCTGTCAAATTTTTAAAAAAATAGAATATTCTGGAACTAATGTTATTGTATGTGGTGGTGGGAGGATTGCTAGAGCATATATAGATGCTGTAAGGTATTTTCAAGGAAATGAAGCATTATGTGATATATTTGGAATAAAAATATCTCAGATAAATGCAAGGTTATTAATTTCTTCGTTCCAAGATTATGCGTATCCATTAGTTCCAAAATCAATGAAGGAACTTTCATCAGCATTACTGTTTGGAAAGATGATAATCATGGGAGGTCTACAACCAGGACAATCTACAACTTCTGTTGCTCTTGAGGTGACAGAATTCATAAATGCAGAAGAGTTAGTGATTCTCACAGATGTGGAAGGAATTTATAATAAAGATCCAAAAAAATTTAATGATGCTAAATTCTTGAAAAGCTTATCATACTCTGAATTACAAAAAATAATAATGGAATCCCCAGGAAATAAGCAAGCAGCAGCTGGAGAATATAGAATATTTGACGCGGTATCTCTTCAAATATTAAAAAGAAGTAAAATAAAAATCAGAATTATGTCTGGCAAAGATTTAAAAGAATTTAGAAGGTATTTGAAAGGAGAAAAAGATATAATCTGCACTATTATTTCTGAATAATTAATATTCAATAAATTATTTTAATCTTCAAAATTTAACTATCTTAATACAACTCTTTTAAAAACTAATTAAATAATGTCTCAATCTTCATGGAAAGATCAAATAAAAAAAAAATGGGGACCTCATAGTCATTGCCCTATTTGTGGTAAGGCTATGTCAACTGATAAAAAATTCTGTAGTCAAGCATGCAAAGATAATTATCTTAACCAAGAAAGGAAACAGAAGAAAAAAGGGAGAGTTCAATGTGTACTTTTAGTTGTTATGCTAGCTTTTATGATGATAATGATGGTAATACTTCCCGCTTTAGGAGGAACATAAATTTTAAAACCTAATTAGAATTTTTTATATTTTAGATTTTCTCTGATCTTTTTTTTGAAAAAATTAATATTATAATTTCATTTAATGATAATATGAAATATTTAACAATTATTCAGGCAGGGATAACCAAGCTGGTCAACGGTGCCGGACTCTTTTGGAATCAAATTTCCAATAACTGGACTCAAGATCTAATCAATATGTTATCCGTTGATTAATGCAATGATTAATGAGATATCCGGTGAGATAGCTCTTCGTGGGTTCGAAAAAAAATCCTTATAACGGAGTTTTCAAAAATCCCACTCCCTGCATTCTTTTCATTCTTTAGAAATATTATTAAGAACTTTATTTAGAAATTTAATTAAAGGTTTTATTAACTCCGTATCATTCTTTTTACTTTTTAAAAATAAAAGAAGAAGCACTGGAGCCTTAAGTATACTAGAGGCACTTTCTACAATTATAGTACTTAATAACTTGGTATTCATGCCAAATAGACTATAAGAACTTGTGGGTGACTTCATTCCTTCAATAATAGGTGGACTTCCTAATGTTACATTCCCAATTCCCATATTAGGCTGATCAGATATTAATAAAAGAAAACTCTTATGTAATTTAAATAAAGAAAGATAAATAGTTATATCTTTTATTTTTTTTTTCTCTTCAGCTAAGAGTTTCATTTTAATTATAAATAATCATTTTAGAATTTAATATTATCATTAAAAATTAGTTTTTTGTTGTAATAATGCTTATATTTAATTAAATTTAAAAATTTAATAAAATTGCTTATAGTAGTCTGATATAATATCAAAAAAAAAACTTAAGAAATTTTAAAGTGTCAAAAATCGAGGTTAAGAATAGCAAAAACGTAAATTATAGAACTTCTAATTGTTATAATTGTGGTTTTAAAGTTGACAATCAAAGACTAAAACTATGTCCAAATTGTCAAGTAATATTAAATCCCAATACATATATCCATTGGAAACGAAGTTGGTACAGCTTTTTATTTTGTCTGTGTGTTTTTCCTTTTTTAATAATTCTAATGGCAAATATTTTCTTATAATATTATCAAAACAACTAGTCAGGAGATATCACAACATCAGATATTCTTTGTCTTCTAATATCAAAATCATGATCCAGATGGATTGTTAAGCAGTGTTGATCTTTTTTTTGCAAATTTCTATGAACATAACTAATAGGAACTACAGGTAAATCTGATTCTAATATTACATTTTTTGGAATTGGAACAGGAATAATAGCTTTACATCGCTCACAATTTACTAGTACTACTTTAATATCTGGAGCCTTATATTTTTTTATTCTTTCTAATACATTTGAAGATAAATCTGAATTGTCTAATGCAATTTTTTCCTTTTTTTTAGGAACTTCGGGAACAACTGGAATGTCTAAATCCATATCCTCATCTGAAAGGTATTTTTTTTTTTTAATTTCTTTAGAATATGTAGATTTAGTGCCTTCTTTATCTATTTTGTCCTTATTTATTTTATTTCTATTCTTTTTAGACAAGGAATTCTTTTTTTCCTGATTTTTATCCTTTTTAGCCAAAACTCTCACAATTATTAAATAAATTAATAATCTAATTCTTAATATCAACAATAATTATAATAAATTTATATATTTTTAATTCGAAATAATCATTTCTATCTTAAAATATAAAGAATAGACCAATTATATCCAAATGAATTAGATTGTAATCATTAGCTTAATTTTTTAGACTCCAAAAATTTGCCTTAATTCATTATAAATTTTTGATAATTCGGAAATTATTTGAGTATTGTTTTGTTGAAGATAATAATTAATATAACCTGCTAATCCCTCACTATCTTTAATCCAATATAAAAAGGATTGAATCTCACCTTTAAGTTGAGGGTCTAAGCTCAAATTCACATTAAGTGTATTTCCTGTTCCAGTAGCTGTCGTTCCACCCATTTGACTTCCTACTTGTCCTAGTTGAGCACTTTCATTTAGATATGGTCCTTGGCTGCTCATAGTCCCTATTGCTCTTTGAACATCCATAGCTGCACCAAGTGCATACCCATCAGGATCTAGATAGGCAATTAGTTTGTGCTCATCATCTTTTGCCGCAACAATACTCCCATCACCTTTATATGACATTGCAACTAATCG
>JBHLQA010000026.1:6907-15283 GCA_048885285.1 Candidatus Odinarchaeota archaeon | reverse complement strand
TAATAGGTACAAATCAGCATGAGGCGAAACTATATACAGCTTTAATGCCTTCAGGGGAAACTCTTAACGAAAAGGGGTTATTTAATAGAACCCATAGGATGGTACGAGCTTTTAATCAAGATAAAGCGATGACGCAGAAAATTATCGAGACATATAAAAAAGCACGGGAGGATACACTTCCTATAGAACCTCAGGAAATTTTAGACGCAATATCAACAGATTTCAGATTTAGAATCTCTGGTATACTATTAGCAGAAACCCAATGTAAACACCAACCTAACGTTTTTTCTTATCTTTTTACGTACAAATCACCTGAAATGGGAGGTAAATTAGGTGCATGTCATGCCCTCGAAATTAGGTTTGTTTTTGGAACACTTGGCGATACAGCAAGAATGATTTATCCAAAAAGAACTAAAGAAACCGATATTCTGAGTGAAAAGATGATGAACTCTTGGATTTCATTTGCCCAAAACGGAAATCCTAACCATGACAGTATTCCTGCATGGAATCCTTATGACCTTGAAAATAGGTCTACAATGCTCTTTGGTCCTGAAGTAAAAGTAGTGGATGATCCTTTCAAGACTGAGCGAATGGCATGGGAAGGATTGTATACATTATGATTTTTTTTTACTATCTTCAATAACCTTTTAGAATCCCCGAAGATAGTCAGGTCGACGAATCTGAGGGTATGTTATACCAAATTTAATTGCTTTAAGAAATTTGTCTTTATCTTTGCTTAGCTCTCCTTTCAAATTTAAATAATTTGAAGGATGATATGTGCTAAAGATACATTTCTGCAAATCATCAGAGGTGTGTTCTATCATCGTATATAATTCTTCTAAAATTTGAGTACTAGTACAAGGGTGGAATTCTCCATTTGCCTGTTGGGCCCATAATTCAGATCCAGGAGTAACATTTAGGGTTAAGGGTGAGATATTCCATGTAGTTGGGGTTGGTGGAGCCATCTTATTAATTAACTTTGCAGACTCTATAGCATGCTTTCGACTTTTTTCAGGATAATTTCCGGCAAGTCCTAATAGAAAGATACCAAACCAAGTAATGCCTGCTTTATGACATTTTTGAGCGGCGAGGGCAAGCTCATCCTGAGTGGTTCCTTTTTTACACTCTTTGAGAATATCATCATCTCCACTTTCGATGCCCACATAAACCATCGAAAATCCGCTCTCTGCTATTTTTTTTAAATCTTCATCCGATTTTGTTATGATATCTTTAGCATGGGCATATGCACTCACTTTTTTGAGATTCGGAAGAATTTTATAACAAAATTCAGTCAGTTCAATGAGGACCTCAGGTTTAACTACAAACGCATTTCCATCTTCAAAAAATACTTTTTGGATGCGATTTCCATACAGAGCTTCCGCTATTTTAACATCCCCCTTAATTTCCTCGAGATTTTTACGAATTGAGAATATTTTTGTCCTATACATAGAACAAAAGGTACACCTATGGGGGCAACCATTTGTTATCGCGATCAACAATGCATCCCATTCTGGGGGTGGTCTATATATCGGATCCTCTAAATTTCCAACTTTATAGTTCATAAGACCTTTAATTTATACGATAATTTGTAACCTTTACTTCAATCCGTTTTATTTCATTAGACGTTACTATTAATAGTAGTAAATTATTGAAAAAGTTTTAAGAAAAACGAAGTATCTACTAATTTCTTATCACTCTAATACCCTAAAAAAATTAATATTCGTATCTTTTTCCTTTTCAATTGCCTGAAATGGGAGGAAAATTAGATACATGTCATACCCTTGAAATTACTTTAGTTTGTCTTTGAAATAAAATGAGCAGATAATCCTTTCAAGACGGAGCGAATAGCATAGAAAGGGATTTAATAACTTCTATTTTTTTTTTTTTTTATTTTTCTTTGATATTATTATAAATTCTTATAATCCACGAATATAGTCAGGTCGACGCATTTCTGGATTTTTAATACCCATTTCAATTGTTTTTAGAAATTGGTTTTTGTCTCGACTTAACTCTCCTTTCAAATTTAAATAATTTGAAGCATGATTAGTGTTAAATATACACTTCTGCAAATTATCAGACGTGTGTTTTATCATCGTATATAACTCTTCTAAAATTTGAGTACTTGAACAAGGATGGAATTCTCCATTTTCCTGTTGGGTCCACAATTCCGATCCTGGAGTTACTCTTAAGGTTAAAGGTGAGATATACCAAGTAATTGGAGTTGGTGGAGCCATCCTATTAATCAATTTTGCAGATTCAATAGCATGTTTCCTACTTTTTTCAGGATCATTTCCAGCAAGCCCTAATAGAAAGATACCAGACCATGCAATGCCTGCTTTATGACACTTTTGAGCTGCAAGAGCAAACTCATCCTGAGTGGTTCCTTTTTTACATGCTTTTAGAACCTCATCATCTCCGCTTTCAATACCAACGTATACCATGGTAAATCCGCTATCTGCTATTCTTTTTAAATCTTCATCCGATTTTCTTATGATATCTTTAGCATGGGCATAAGCACTAATTTTCTTGAGGTTTGGATGAATTTGATAACAATATTCCGTTAGTTCAATAAGTACCTCAGGTTTAACAACAAACGCATTTCCATCTTCGAAAAAGATTTTACGGATGCGATTTACATAGACAACGGCCGCTACTTTAATATCTTCTTTAATCTCTTCAATATTTCTGCGAATCGAGAATGTTTTTGACCTATACATGGAACAGAAGGTGCATTTATGGGTGCAACCATTCGTTATTGCAATCAATAATGCATCCCATTCTGGGGGTGGTCTATATATCGGATCCTCTAAATTTCCAACTTTATAGTTCATAAGACCTTTAATTTATACGATAATTTGTAACCTTTACTTCAATCCGTTTTATTTCATTAGACGTTACTATTAATAGTAGTAAATTATTGAAAAAGTTTTAAGAAAAACGAAGTATCTACTAATTTCTTATCACTCTAATACCCTAAAAAAATTAATATTCGTATCTTTTTCCTTTTCAATTGCCTGAAATGGGAGGAAAATTAGATACATGTCATACCCTTGAAATTACTTTAGTTTGTCTTTGAAATAAAATGAGCAGATAATCCTTTCAAGACGGAGCGAATAGCATAGAAAGGGATTTAATAACTTCTATTTTTTTTTTTTTTTATTTTTCTTTGATATTATTATAAATTCTTATAATCCACGAATATAGTCAGGTCGACGCATTTCTGGATTTTTAATACCCATTTCAATTGTTTTTAGAAATTGGTTTTTGTCTCGACTTAACTCTCCTTTCAAATTTAAATAATTTGAAGCATGATTAGTGTTAAATATACACTTCTGCAAATTATCAGACGTGTGTTTTATCATCGTATATAACTCTTCTAAAATTTGAGTACTTGAACAAGGATGGAATTCTCCATTTTCCTGTTGGGTCCACAATTCCGATCCTGGAGTTACTCTTAAGGTTAAAGGTGAGATATACCAAGTAATTGGAGTTGGTGGAGCCATCCTATTAATCAATTTTGCAGATTCAATAGCATGTTTCCTACTTTTTTCAGGATCATTTCCAGCAAGCCCTAATAGAAAGATACCAGACCATGCAATGCCTGCTTTATGACACTTTTGAGCTGCAAGAGCAAACTCATCCTGAGTGGTTCCTTTTTTACATGCTTTTAGAACCTCATCATCTCCGCTTTCAATACCAACGTATACCATGGTAAATCCGCTATCTGCTATTCTTTTTAAATCTTCATCCGATTTTCTTATGATATCTTTAGCATGGGCATAAGCACTAATTTTCTTGAGGTTTGGATGAATTTGATAACAATATTCCGTTAGTTCAATAAGTACCTCAGGTTTAACAACAAACGCATTTCCATCTTCGAAAAAGATTTTACGGATGCGATTTACATAGACAACGGCCGCTACTTTAATATCTTCTTTAATCTCTTCAATATTTCTGCGAATCGAGAATGTTTTTGACCTATACATGGAACAGAAGGTGCATTTATGGGTGCAACCATTCGTTATTGCAATCAATAATGCATCCCATTCAGAAGGAGGTCGAAATACAGGGTCTTCCAAATTTCCAACTACATAATTCATGATTGTTTCTGTTAATACGCTAAATTTTAACCTTTACTTCAACTAAATTTATTTCATTTAATTAGATCTTATTGTTAAAAATGTTGAATTATTGAAAAAGTTATGAGAAAAGCTAGCTATATAAATTTTTTATCGCTTTAGTATGAATTTTACCTTTGACTCATATTTTGATTTCTCCACCTAATAAGTTTTTAGTATCGAGACTTAAAATCGGTTATCCAATTTTGAATAGTATAAATAGTTACTTCATATGCTTTAATTTCAGTTGTATCTTGTAAAATATTCATATCCACTGATTTTCCATTAACACCTTTTAATTTTACAATCCTAAAATCTTAGAATATTATTTAACCATAACTTTTTTTTTTCTCTCATATTTTCTTTATCAAAATTCTAATTATTAATTAAAATATAATTCAATAGCTTCAATCAAATTCTATTAAATATATAATGAAAGCCGCAATACCTTAGATCAAAAGGAGTGAGAATAATAAAAGAAAGTGCGAATCTTCCTATAAAGCTGCAAAAAAGTGGAAACAAGACGCAAGATACTTCTGGTTCACATATAGCCATTGTGAGAATACAGCCCGATAAAGCTTATATCGGAATTCCCGAGTTATTAAAAGAAGTTATCGATGATTCTAACAATGAATCTTGGAGAAAAATATGTGAAAAGATAGATTATATTTACAAGAATCTTAACTATATTTTCAGATCTCTAGAGGAAGAAACAAAGTTAAAGAATAAACTCCGTTTAGAAATTGAAAAAGGGAAGATAATACTTTTTAAACCAAACATAGTAAATCCTATGATCATTGATCCAATTACCCATAATGAGGGTATTGCTACTAAAGTTTCTACGGAGTGGGCGTTCATAGCAGCCTTGATGAGGTGGATTCATGATACTTTCGATGTTTCATATCACCAGATGGCTTTAGGTGAAGCAGCTACCCTCATTTCTATGTTTACAGGATTATATAATACAAATCTCAGCTTAGAAAGAAAAATTACTACAGAAGCTATCATCGAAGGCAAAAGTGGAGACTTTTATGGAGGGTGGGGCTTCTATTTCGTAAGAAAATATCTAGCTGAAAGACATCAGGCTTCTCATAATGACGATCCAATGAATGGTTTCGAAGAAAGTGTCAATGGAACCTATATAGCTCCTGGTAGAGCAGCTAACAAGCTCATGATCTACGATTTGAATCGCGTTTCCGATATAAAAGGCAAGGCTAGAACAATTCCAGTTCCAGATGGTGTGAATTTTAAAGAAATAACCCTACATAAAGTAATAGCTGGAGGAGATCCAGATAATCCAGAAGAAATTTCAGATTATCCAGGGTGTATTTTAATTAACGTTCCCCGACTTAAATTACATATGCTCGAACTTCTAACGAATGCAATCAAGAATTTGGGAATGGGGCTTTATCCAATGGAAGCAGCAAAAAAGGATGATCCCCAAAATATCAACTGGAAATATAGTTTTCCTCATGATAAAATACCAGGATTGAAGACAGAACTCCCCCATGAAATTTGGCACCCTATTTGGGAGGAAGAAACCAATCTCCCATTGCGAGATCAAAACGGCAATTATCTAGTGAAGAAAACAGGGGGAATCTATGCTACCCAGACGGATATGATTAAAGCGATTATGAATCAGGATATATTAATGATCCATATTGTAGATGCCATTCAAGCGATGAATCTTAGTCACACTGGTGGTGGAATAAAGATCCCTGAAGGGTTAATCCTCGCATCCCTCGATCCTGTAGCTCTAGATCTTCTTTGTGCTAGATATTGTTTTAAAATGGTGCCCATGAGCGAAGCACGCGAGCTTCAGAAGAAAAAGGGATTAAAAAGTGATTTTTTACAGCGAGTAAGAATCCCGAGAATAGATGGACAAAACATTTCAAGTGTGGAAGGATTTGATTCTCCGTTGCCAAGGTATAATCTCTATAAATACGCGGAATCCAGAGGAATAGGACAACAAAAATATTATGTTAAAGGATGGGATGTTATAAGAGATGTCTCTCTTGTTTCGATGCAAGGTCATCTCGGCTGGTTTGAAGATAGAAAATTTTGCGAGTTAATGACTTCAGAGTTATATTACAATCCCGCTACTATGATCTGGGGGCTTCAAAAAACAGTAATAGCCTATTTAGAAGCAAATGATCTACTCACGGGATCATCGTATCAAAAGATGCTATTCAACGTTTTTGATGAGAACCACGATGGCATAATTGATTATGATGAGAAAGGCAAGTTGGGGTGCTCAATGCCCCTTATAAGACTTAGAAGCATGCATCATACAATCCAAGGCACTGAGAGATATGGGTTCTTACATGGACCATTTGAAAGTATAGGGATGATGAAATATGAAAGAAAGGAGTGGAATGCTCACGAACACGATTTTTCTAAAGATTTTGAGTTTTCTTTTAAAATTGCATTGGCATACAACATGTCCCTGAAGCAATGTGAACAATCAGATCCTTTCTTCCCCACCTTGACTTGGGGTAATGGTAAGTGGCCGAGTCTCCAGTATGCCACCTTCTTTTCAATATTAATAGCCATATACGGTCCTCGATTTCCAACAACTATAAGTAATTCCTCCTTATATGGTTTTGCTTTCCAATATGCAGATAAGAAGTTGAATAACTCATATTATACAGGGGATATTGGCATAACTAGTGCCTCTGAAGCAGTTAACCATTATATCCAAGCTATTCAAGAAGGCAAGGATCAACTTGACTTTGTGGTTTATGTTCCTAAGGGATTTGGTACGATTAATGGAAAAATCTTGCCTAACATTGAAGAAACAGACGATCCTCAGAAAATTTTCACCGCGAGATTTGATAATGGTCAAGAAATGTGGTAATAGACAGGAAGACTATGCTTTTAAGAATTCTTTTAAAAATTTCTGGATTATCAAATCTATTATATTTTTTAGTTAATGCTAAATAAGGAAAAAATTAAGGAAAAGTGTGCTTCTACACTATTTTAAGAAACATATTCATTTACATATTCACTATTTGGCAATTTCTTTTTTCTAAAAATTGGCTTTGGATGAATTAGAATAAGATATTCCGTGTTTTACGCCATATTAGGATAGAGCAAAGAATGATTGATATTCATTCTTATTACCTACATAATAGACAAGTTAAAGAATAAGTTTTAATTTTATTGATCATAAGGGAATTATGCACTAATTTGAGCCCACATTGGATTTCGCCCTCTATAAACCTTAAATTAGGTTTTACTCGCCCTAAATAATTCCGCTCAAATTTTTATTCCCTTCTTATTAAAAAAAGAGAATTGAGATGTTAAGAAGTGAATTATCTAATAATTTGGCTTTAATTCTCATGGATTATGACTAAAAATACAAAGATGAAAATTTATAATAAAAATTTTGAATAGATCTGTTCAGTTTTTGGAGTTGGTATCCCTAATTTTTTCCCTAATTTTATGAGTGTACCTCCAAATAAATCTCCTTCATGTTTTTTTCCTTTACTCTCAACATCTCGTTGAAAAGAAGTTTTTGTTTCAAAAGGAAATTCTTTGGCTTTTTCTATAGTTAATTCAATAATTTGCTCTGGCAGATCAATTCCCTTCCTTCGAGCAATTTGGACTACTTCATTTATTAGCACTTTTACTTCTTCTAAATTAGTTGGATTATTCACAATTTCACCTATTGTCTTCTGATAATAAGCTGTTAACAGCCCAAATGGACTAATAAAGATATATTTTGTCCAGATAGCTGCATATGCATTTTCACTCCATTCATAGTCAATATTCGATTCATCAAACAATTTAATAAGATCATTGGGATAAAAATCCTTATGATTAGGATCCTTACCAAAGAGAATTTTTCCATTTCCCCCTCTTTGAAAAATTATTCCAGGGGATTCGATATGAGTCCCTATATACACACAAGCGGGTAATACATAGCCTATTTTTAAAGATTTTCGAATTCGTTCGTAAATATCGACCCCATTAAGTAGTGGTAATATAATGGTTGTGTCTTTCATATTTTTTTTTACATCTTCCACTGCTTGATCTAAATCATAACTTTTTACAGCAAGTATAATTATATCACATTTAGGCAGATCTAAGATACTCTCTGACGCGAGTGTTGGGTGAGCAATTATAGGTGTATTATCTCCCATTTTTATTGTCAAACCCTTTTCTTGTATAGCTTTCAAATGGATTCCCCGCGTAATAAAATACACTTTATTTTCTGTTTTTTTATTTTTGACAATTTTTCCACCAAAATATCATC
>JBHLQA010000026.1:0-6897 GCA_048885285.1 Candidatus Odinarchaeota archaeon | reverse complement strand
AAAAATACATATTTTTTGTGTTTTTAATTTTTTCCCTATACTCATATTCATAACTATATCATCGTCCTGCAGATTTACTCTATGTATCTGTTTACTCATATTTTAAGATTATGTATAAAGCTTTTACAAAGTTTAAACAATCTTACAAAGTCTATTGAAAAATAAAATTAAAATTTGATAATTTTTACTCATTTTTATTACTAATTTTGTAATTATTTCCCACCTCCCAAAAATAAACAATTATCTAAAAGAACTTATTTAGATTTCTAATCGAATATATGAAGAATATACAATTTTGTATATATAGTATCATATCTATATTAAGACAATTCGCCGTTTTTTATTAATTCTGAAATATTTACAATTAAAACATTTAAATAACAAACACACATTATTGTCAATACTTATTGAAATTCAACAAAAATTTAAAAATTAGAATTCTAAAATAATACAACTTGAGAAATAAAGGTGAAATAAGTGGGATTATTAATCAAATCGACAGAAACTGCAGAAGTTGCAACTACTCCAATAAATAAAGACTCACCCATTACCACTATTGCAAAACTCTTACCTTCTGAAGCTATTGCTTTTTTTACTGTAATAAAAAGTTATTTCGATAAACTTACAATTCCTTCTGAGGTTAATCTTGCTCTATGGATTGGATTTATAACAGGAATAATTTATGTGTTCCTCTCACGAATTCTAGCATTAACCTGAGACGTGAATGCAAATTTCCCTAATTTAGAATGGAAAAGAATTCTTTTCCAAAGTTCTTTGATTACTATAAATTTTATCGTATATTATCTACTTCAAATGAATGTATTAGGAGAAATAGGTTCACCAGAGTTTAGTGAATTTCTTATGATTGTTATAGGGTTTATTTGGATACCAGTCATAGGTTTCCTTGGATATATGCTATCAAAATAGCAGAAATACATATAAAGAAAATTTAAAATGTTTTTTCATAATTTTTTTTTTAATTTTTAACATTAAGACTCGAGGAAATCTATTTACTTATGATAAATTGAATATAATGAAAAACTTGAAAACTTGAAAGGATCTAAAAAGCCTTCTCTTTTTAAATCTATATTTGAGAAAGATTTTAAGAAAGAGCATCATAGGAGTAGGATAAAAAAAGAGAGATTATTACTTTAACTAGTCTAATAATAGGAGTTAAATTGGATCAATCCGTTTTATAAGTTTTATTTTATCAAAATCTGAATCATGAGAATAAATCTCTTGAATCTTATTTTCTAATAAACTTGCTGCAATTAAGGAATCCCTCCCTCCAGTTTTGTATTTCTCAGCTATTTCAAATGCAAATAATATTGAAGAAGTTGAAATTTCTAGTATATTGATATTTTTCGAATCAATAATTGCAATTAATCGTTTCTTAACCTCCGCCTCTTTAAATTTAAAAACTTTCACTAACGCATGAAAATTTTCCATAAAAACTATTGAAGGAATGCTTACAAGTTCATTTCCATTGACTATGCTTATTAAAAGATTCTTACAAGCTAAGTGTTCAGGAAGATCTTTATTCAAGGCATAAACAAGAATATTGGAGTCGATCCCTCTCATGATTTCCACATACTCTTACTTGCCTTTATCACATCAATGTTTTTTAAACCCTCTGATAGGGGTTTTTCCAAAATTTCAAGAATTTTATCTTTATTAACTGTTTTTTTTCTGAGATCGTGACAAAAGATGATATAATCCCCAATTTTCATGTTAAGATGATCTGCCTCTCTTTTGATCTCCCACCACTTTTCTTTTAACTCATCATCAATCACAATATTAGTTCTCATATATGTAAGTATGTATTACATACTTAAATATTTTATCTGACTACAGCTATGGATTATTTTTGAAAATGTCTTGGAAGGAGAATTAATTTTATGATAAGAAATTCTCAATATCCTTTATGAAGTTCATTGTTCCTTTATCTATTTGCGTAGTTAATGCATCTAAATCTCGAAAATCTGGATTGTCAACTAATACATATTCTATTACAGAATCAATCCCTTGTATACTCGATGGAATGCGGTATTTATCCCACCCTTTTTCCCTCACTAAATCCCAATACTCTTTCTGAACAGTTTTATTGTATCCTCCCAACCATACTTCAAACCTGAATTCTTCATGCAGAAATACAATCGCAATCCTCAATTTTCGAGCTTTCAATAAAGGAGGATTGACAGCAAAATAGGTCATATCCATATAGCCAAAATAAATCCCACCTAACACAGCGTACTTGGGATAGTTCTTTTTAAAATATGCTCTCAATGATCCAAAATAATCCATTAATCCTCGATACGCTTTCTGAATTATCCCTTTGCTTAGCTGTTTTCGATATTCAATGATAGACTCGTGAAACGATTCCATATATACTAATTGTATTCTATATAATATATTTCATTGCATTCCATTATTTACATAAATTCACTGAGGAGTAAAGATTCATTAAATTTTCATTGAAATCGAATGCTGAATTTACCTTTCCTTCAAAGTAAATAAAATTTTTAATCAGATATCCACCTAATTTTATATTAAAGCTTTTGGTTTAATTTAGATCTTAACTCTTTCACTTATTCTAGTGCTTCTGAGAGGACTATAGGATCTACTCAATCATAATAATAATCCTTATTCTACACTATATATATCGTTTCTATTTCATTCAATTCTTCCCTTAGGGGGGTTGGGTTATGTGCCATATAAGATTTTCCTAAATTAGGAAATCTATACTATACGATAATGCCCCTGAATGTTTTTATTTAGGTTTATTTGTATTCCAAAATAATACATACCTTAAATAATATATATTGATATAATCGAAGAGAAGGGAATATTGTAACATTTAATTTGAGCTAATATAGATTTCACAAACCCGATTAAACCTAAAATAATTTACTCTTTTCCTAAAAATACTGCTCAAATTTATATTCCTTCCTCCTTTTAAATAGCACCTTTTTGGTTAATTATCTACTAAATTAAAAAATATTAAGTAAAAAACACCTTTATACTCGGTTGAGATACGATATCATCGAACAGTTGGGAAGGAGATTGATCGGCAATCACAAATTCAACCCCTCGGCTCCGATATTCCTTGAATAATTCTGAAAATATTTTTGCCATTTGTTCCTTCATAATAAAATCAGCATCATCACTATTGTAGGTAATTTATTTTTCCAAAATTGCATGAGACTCATCAATAACGATGAGATATTTTAACTCTTCAACTTCGCTATCCTTTGTCATCGCTCTTACAAGCTGAAAAATTGCATTTACAATTAAGAATTTGACAAATTTACTACACATTGATAAATCTAAAAAGATATTTTTGCCTCCTAACCAATCGATAACCGACTCTGGTAATATATTGGTTATTCTCAAAACTTCTTGAACCTTAGCCTCATCAAACACGTTTATTCGATTGCGGAACACCTGCAATAAATTAGCCGCCTCTTCAGGACCATATTCATTTTTTATCATATATCTCTCCACATCTCTTAATAGGTCAATAAAAAAATCAGGAAGTTTACACCTTAAATCCATGAATCCAATGATAGTACGATAGATATTCTTTTCAAACATATTTTTTAAGTCTAACAACGTACAAATGTACGTCGCAGTTTCTTGTAAACGTTTCTTTAGAATCCCTTTCCCTTTCACAAAAGTATCCTTGTTTATAAAACAAAGATAATATTTAAATACTTGATTTAATGCTTAAAATAATTGAGAAAAAAGAAATGCAATTTTTTTAAAAATTCAATAACTTTAGTCAAAAATAAATTAAAGAAATATTAATAATATCTTTTCTTAGAATTTTATTTGATACTAACTAATATGAGATGGATTAAAGGTGAATAAATGTTACACATGTGGAGAAAATATTGATCCATATTGGAAAAAATGCCCGAAATGTAAGGCATTGTTATTATGTCCTCAATGCAATAATCCAATAACAGGCAACTGGAAGCTTTGTCCTAATTGTAAGGTTGATTTAGATTACGGGAGGATAAAAAAAAGTGATGCTCTTGCTTCATTTTTTATAATGGGAATCATGAGTATAGTTTATCTTTGTTTAACTTTATCTATACCTGATATTTTCGCATTTTCTGTAATACAATTCAGTTTAACAGATATTTTTTATAATTTTTCAGGGTCTAGTATTGCTTTTCTGTTGTGGACATCAACTTATTCTTTTTGGGCTTATGTTTTTGGAATTTATTTTTTAATAAAGGGGAAAAAAGAATTTAAAGAAAGTGGAATTTTTTTATTAGGTGTAGGTGTATTTGGCATTATTTCATTATTTATAATCAGAATTTTTCTTGTTTATACTATAGCATTGATCATATTCCTGCTTCTTTTCATATGGGGTTTCTTCGAGTTGCTTTATAAATATAACAAAATTGAGAAAAATCAACCAAAATTCATGAAAGAACAAGAAATAAGAAAAGAAAAAGGGAAAATAATTAGCGAAGAAGCTAAGAAAATGTTACTTGGAATGATTAAAAGTGAAAAGAAGGTTCTTTTAGACTTTGCGAGTGAAATTCTAAACTTAGACCAAAAGAATATCAGAACTTTAATTTATGAATTAATTGCTGAGGATAAAGTCAAAGGTTCCTTTCAAGAGAATGTATTTGTTATAGAATCGGATGTTGATTCATTTATTGATGGACTTTTAAATGAATTTAATAAGTGGGAAAAAGGGCAAAAAATTTAATAAAATCAAATCCAGGCAAAAAAGAGATTATCTTTTTTAATAACTTTATGATGTTGAATTAATCTGAAAGGTTAACTAAGATATGGTTTCAATAATTACCTTTCCATCCAATTTTCACAGAAAATTGGGATAAAATTTAAATCGTATAATGATCATATTGATCATAATGATCATAATTAGTATAATACTAGGTATTTAAAGTGATGGATGATAAAAAGGAGAAATTTGTTAAAGTTATGGTATCTGAAAAACTATACAAAAAAATAGATAGGTATTCACACTTACAACTACAAACTAAGTCTGAATTTATTAGATCTGCTGTGAGGAAAAGGATTGCTGAAATTAATAAGTCAATCTATCCTAACAAAACAGATCCACTGTTTAAAAAGAATAGTATTCTTAGAGGCGATATACTGAAAGAATTAAAGACATCACAACACGCTCATGAGAAAGGGTCCTTTCTAAAAAAACCAAATGAGCAAGAACTCAAAGAACGAGCAAAAATGCTTCAAGAACGGAAGATTGAAATAGAAAATGAATTAAGGAATATAGAAAAAGCATTAAAAAAGCAATAATCAATTTGATTTTTAAAAGGAATTTTCATTGAAATCGGACGCTGAATTTACCTTTCCTTCAAAGTAAATAAAATCTTTAATCAGATATCCACCTAATTTTATATTAAAGCTTTTGGTTTAATTTAGATCTTAACTCTTTCACTTATTCTAGTGCTTCTGAGAGGACTAAATGATCTACTCAATCATAATAATTAATCTTATTCTAATCTATATGTATCATTTCTATTTCATTCAGATCTTCCTATAGGGGAGTTGGGTTATGTGCTATATAAGCTTTTACTAAATTAGAAAATTTCTACTATTTGATAATGCCCCTGAATGTTTTTAATTAGAATTATTTGTATTCCAAATTATTAAATACCTTAAATAATACATGTTGATATAATCGAATAGAAGGGAATATTATAATATTTAATTTGAGCTATTCTAGATCTCCTAACCCGATTAAACCTAAATAAGTCTTTCTTTTCCTCAAATTATTGCTCAAATTTATATTCCTTCCTCCTTTTGTCTAGGTGTTGGTTCTTAGCTTTAGATTTCTAAATTATTAAAAATCCTTTTTTTATATTAAGAAAATATTCAATATAACGAAGATTTTCACTATATGTTCATTGATATTAATCTTTCAGTTTGTATCCATTCTTAATCTATTTTTTCTTAAGGAGGCACCACGGGAGAGGGTGGTAAGAATATAGATAAATATAATTAATTAGGATTTTCTAACATTTTACCATATTGTTCTCTTGTTCTTCATGAAAAAAAACTTCCTCCTTTATCTTAGCTGCTAAAAATTTAAGATTTTTTTGATTTTGGAAGAATAGATAGATCTTTTTTTTTCAATATTGATGTTTATTTATCCTTTAATTCAAAATCTTTTAAATCTATATAATGAAGCGAATTACTGGAGATCACAGAGTAGTTTGAAATAGTGATTTTTTTTTCAAAATCCGGCATATCTAAAACGAGAGTATGGTATTCACCTTGTTCTCCACATAAATCTAAATTATATACTTGAGTTAATGAAATTAACTCTTTAAGAGTTTTACTATTTATTTTTTTTCCCGCCCATTGTTTCGTGAACCAAGGCTCTTTGACATATGAAAAGATAATCTCAAATTTGTTTATAAGTAATGTTTCAAGTAATTCAAGACGATTTGAATGCCATAAAGGTAAAAAAGGTTCACAATTTAAAGATCTACACCGTTCGATTATCCAATTAGGATAATCTCCTATTTCAGAAATATCTCCTGAAATTATCATTGAAATTCCTGTATTTTCTATCAAATAGTTTAATTGCTCTTCATAACTGATGTCATATGGTTCTTCAATGTTTAGGATGTAGTGTGGAATTCCCAAGGCTTCTGCTTGCAAGCTCATAAATTTAATGGGATGTGATTTAAATTTTGCATCGTTGGGAGTAAATGTACATAAATTTGTGATTTCAATTCCCAAATTTTTTGCTTTATATAATGCTAAAGCAGAATCTTTTCCACCTGTCCATAAAACAGTAGCTTTTTTCAGCATATATAGATTTCTTTTATATTCTTAAATTATGTTTCTAAATTAAAGTTTAAATATAAATATCTTTAATAATTA
>JBHLQA010000025.1:0-15401 GCA_048885285.1 Candidatus Odinarchaeota archaeon | reverse complement strand
ATTTATCTATTCAAAATAACAATTTTTTTATCCATATTAATGGAGAATTCCTAAAACTTAATGAATTTGAAAAGAATCGACTTAAAAAGATATATAAAAGTAAATCTATTAAGCCATTTGGGTATAATCATGAAGATTATGTAGGGTATGTTATTTATTTTAATAAAACGGAATTTAAGATACAAAATTTTGATAAGAGAAATCTTTTACTAAAATCAAAATATCCTAATTTATCAAAATTTATATTAGAATATGAAGAAGAATTAAGAGATATCTTAATAAACGCTAAAGAAAATCCTAATGATATATTTTTTCCAAGAAGAGGTTCTTTTATTCGTGAATATGGAGCTAGAAAAAAAGATAATTTGATTGATCTTGAACCTTATTATGATAAAGGCACAAAAATTTTCTTTAAATTTATCTCAAAGGAAAATATTTTTGGATATTCGACTAGGCCATATTATGCTACATCTGATACATATTTCTTGTGGCCAAAATTCCCATATGAAGATCTTGATATTCTGTTCACTCTTGCTTATTTAAATTCTAAAGTTGTACGTTTCTTATTTAAAGCAAAAAATATTTCTATAAAAAGAAGTAAGACTAAGCTTGAATATGGTTTACCAATACCTAATCTAAATAATTTCAAAAATGAAAAAAAGGGGCCTATTATAGAACTAATAAAGACACTTACTTCCTCCCTAGTTAAAAAATCTGAAAAAATCTCTCATAAAAATATAGAAAACAATATTAGGAAAATAATCAAATCGGATTATTATTCTTTTATTAAATATAAAGAATTAAAAGAAATGGTTATTTCAGCATTAAGAGAGAATGATATTAATGGTATTCAGTCATCAATAGATAAGCTATTATTTCAGTTATTTGATTTGGATGAATATCTCATAAATAATTTACTGAAAAAATATTATAATTATTAGATTAAACAATATTTCATATTCTTTTCCTTATTTTTCAGAATAGATAGGTTTTTATACTTTTAGAATCATATATTATATGTCAAGAAAGAATTTACAGATCTAAATTGACGTATTAAAAATCTTAGGTGAGAGAAGTGTCGGATGATTTTGATGATTTTATTGATGAAATTAAAAAAAATTTTAAAATAGATTCTGATATTTTTGATATTGATTTTTTATTTATTCCAGAATCTAAAAATAATTTAGGAATAAAACCTGAAAAAAAGAACATAAAGGGATTTAAAGTATCATATCATTTTGAATCAGGAATGGATAAACCTGAAATAAAGGTCGAGGGAAAAATTGATGAAAATAGAATTCGAGAACTATTGAAGGGTATGGATATATCAAAATATCCCAAATTAAAAAATATGTTTAAAGCAAAATCAGTAAATGAATATGATGCTAATATGCTTTCTTTAGAAACTCAAGAACATAAAGAAAATTTTGAGTATTTGGAACCACAGGTAGAAATAAATGATTATAAAGATTGCTCTGAAATTGTTTTTGAAATTCCAGGGATGAATAAAGAAGATATTAAAATTGATATTAATGAGGGAGGAGATCAACTAACATTTAAAGCTGAGAATAAAAATCGAAAATATATGAAAACCATTCAATTACCTTTCATTTCTTCATTAAAAGATTGTGATACTGAAGTTAAAAATGGCTTAGCAATTATACTAGTAAAGAAATTAGATAAATAATAATAAAAATTAATTATAATTAAGTTAATAGAATAATAGAATTATTGAGTTTAGTAAAATAAAAGTGATAAAAAGAAATGAGTGGGATTACTCGAGAATATAAGGGAGATGGAAGAAAGGTAAGGATTAAAGATGCATACAAAGGAGATGCTGGTAGAGGGAGGATAAGAATAGATCCAGATGTTATTGATGATCTTAAACTTAGAACTGGAGATGTAATTGAAATCTCCCATAGTGTAGCGGGAAAGAAGACTGCCGCTTTATTATTTCCAGGAAAGCTTGAAGATCAGGGTACTAACATAATTAGAATAGATTCTTCATTAAGAAGGAATATTGGTGCCTCATTAGATGATATTGTAGAAATTAAAAAAATTGAAGCAAGTTTAGCCGAGAGAATAACTTTCGCAGGAATAGAAGAATCTGTTATTCTAAGAAGATCGGATCAATTAGTCAGAATGTTGGAAAACCGTGTTATTACTAAAGGTGATATTTTAAGCTTTAATGCAATGGGTCGTAGGATTGATTTTATAGTTATAGATTATTCACCCAGAGCAGCCGCAGTTAGGATTCATTTAGACACTAAAATCACGATTTCAGAGAAAACTCATAAAGAATTTGAGGAATTAGAGGCTAGAAGAGTCACTTATGAGGATATTGGAGGTTTAGAAGAGGAAATCCAAAAAATTCGAGAAATGATAGAATTGCCAATAAGACATCCAGAATTATTTAAAAGAATTGGTATCGATCCTCCTAAGGGAGTATTATTGCACGGACCACCAGGAACGGGAAAAACTTTATTAGCCAGAGCTGTTGCATATGAAACTGAAGCACATTTTATAACTATTAGTGGACCTGAAATCATGAGTAAATTTTATGGTCAAAGTGAAGAAAATCTACGTAAAGTATTTGAAGAAGCAAAAGAGATGGCACCATCTATAATATTTATTGATGAGTTAGATTCAATAGCACCTAAAAGGGGTGAAGTTACAGGCGAAGTAGAGAGAAGGGTGGTTGCACAATTACTTTCATTATTAGATGGTTTAGAAGGAAGGGGAGAAATTATTGTTATAGGGGCAACTAATAGAGTAAACGACATTGATCCCGCTCTAAGACGTCCTGGTAGATTTGACCGAGAAATCGAGATTGGTGTACCAGATACAGATGGTAGATATGAGATTTTATTAATTCATACTCGTGGAATGCCTCTCTATAATGATGTTGATCTTCGTACTATGGCAGAAAAAACGCACGGATTCGTTGGGGCTGATGTAGAAGCATTAGCGAAAGAAGCCGCGATGTTAGCAATAAGAGAATTATTACCAAAAATTAATTTAGATAAACCTATCCCTCCTGAAGTTCTATCTGATCTTCAGATTAAAATGAAGAATTTTAATACAGCACTTACAAGTATAGAACCCTCTGCCTTAAGAGAAGTTTTAATAAGCCAACCCACCGAAACCTGGGAAGATATTGGTGGTTTAGAAGAAGCTAAACAGCAATTAAGGGAGATAATTGAGTGGCCATTGAAATATCCTGAATTATATAGTCATTTAAAATCAAAACCACCAAATGGAATTCTTCTCTTTGGACCCCCTGGAACTGGGAAAACATTATTAGCTAAGGCATTAGCTCATGAGAGTGAAGTTAACTTTATTTCAGTTAAAGGTCCTGAATTTTTATCTAAATGGGTAGGCGAAAGTGAAAAAGCAGTCAGAGAAACATTTAGAAAAGCAAGAGCCGCAGCACCTTGCATTATCTTTTTTGATGAGATTGATGCTATTGCTGGAATGAGAGGTAGATTTGCTAGTTCCCAAGTGACTGAACAAGTTGTATCACAATTATTAACTGAAATGGATGGTTTAGAGGGATTAAAGGATGTAATTCTACTTGCTGCTACAAACAGATCTGATATGCTTGATCCCGCATTACTACGATCAGGTAGGTTTGGTAGACATGTTGAGATACCTATGCCTAATAAAGATGCTCGTATTGAAATTTTTAAAATACATCTTAAGAATAAACCTTTAGCTAAGGATATAAATATTGACCAAATGGCACAAGAACTAGAAGGATATACTGGAGCAGATATTCAAGCAATATGTGAAGAAGCGACACTCTTAACGATTCGTAATGCTGTTAATGATATAAATGTTGATACAAAAAATGCAGATTCTGTTAAAGTTGTGAAAATTTCGAAAAGAGAATTTGATGAATCAATTGAAAAAGTATTGAAATCAGCAGATAAAGCCAAAAAATCTCATGAAATTTATGCAAAAGAGCCTTCAGAAGATTTATATAGATAAAATTATAAAAAAAATAGATTTTATAATAATAAGGGAGTGATAATAATGGAATTGAACGAACAAGAAGGAAAAGAATACTTTCTTAGTCTTGATAACTTATTAGAAATTTTAGGAAACCCTACGAGAAGAATAATTTTGTCAAAATTATCTAAAGTTCCATTAGGTGCTTCAGAATTAGCAGCATCATTTGGTAAAAGGATTTCAAGGCAAGCTATTCACAGTCAGCTAAAAATGCTTTCTGATCATGGAATAATTGAAAGTGTGGGTGATGATCCTCGTAATATTAAGTACCGTATTAACAGTAATCTATCCTTAAGAATTGATATAACACCTGATTACTATAATATTAATTATAAAGTATCTAAAAATGATGAATTTAAAAATAGCTTTAAACTTAAAGATACAGGATACCAAATAGACTATAATAGAATTAAATCTCCAAACAAGAAACTTCGATTTTTAGGAGAAAGGATAAAAGATATTGAAGAAAAGATAGGATCTTTAGAAAATGAGAGAAATTCATTACTACGCAATAAAGAATGTTTCATAATTGAACTGAAAAATATAATTCGAGATCAATTTGAAGAAGATCTTAAGAAAAAAGAACAACCCAATCTAGAGAAAGAAATTTTTTATACTCTCTTTTATGATCCAATAAAATATTTCAATCGAATAAATATCGATAAACTATTGGATGATATGTTCTTCTCAGAAATGGGACCTATTAGAAGAGATCAACATAAGGTTTCTATTAGACATTTACTCAGGGATCTATCTAACTTGATGGATTTCGTACGAGAAGATGAGGATGATTGGTTTTTTGATATTTAATCTTATTTTTAGAATTACAATTTATAAGAAATAAAGTAGCAAATGAATTTAGAAGAATTAAAACAAGAAATACCTAAAATTTTCAATCAGGTTAAAAAAGATGTTAAAAAAATTTATGGTCGACACCGTGCAGGGTTAAGCCTTGGACTAGTCAAAATGGGTATTTATAGAGGGGGTTTTATAGGGGGAATGCATTTTCATCCTGGTACTGATATTCTAATGAATAAAACTCCCCTAGAAATAATTTTAAAAGAACTACCTTATGAAATTATATGGGCTTATACATATCATATTTTATTACATGAGTATATTCACTCATTAGGTATTCTAGATGAACAGCAATGTAGAATTATTACACTAAGAATAAGTGAGGAAATTTTTAAGGATGCAAACCATCCTGCCAGAATTCTAGCACAAGATGGTATTGGAACATATTTTCCAAATTTGCATTTAGTATATGCGCCACCAGATCTTAAACCTGATGGAATTCCAATAGAATATATATATAATTTTGATAATGAGAGTTATGATTATTATTCTTGATTAAATCAATAAAAATCATTTCCTACATATAATTCTCATAAATGAGTTAAATGAACTGAACTCAAACATTCATTTAATGTATTTAATAACTTTTCGTGAGTAAATGGTTTATCCAAAAATCCCATCGCTCCATTTAAATAGACCTCATCTTTTATGGTTTTATCTGCACTGGCAAAAATAATTCTCGAATTATGATCTATTTGTAATATTTCTTTTAATGCTTCTAAACCATTTTTTATTGGCATTCTATAATCTAATATTATTATATCTGGTTTTACAGTAAAAGAACTAAACATTTTTATTGCTTCTTCTCCATTATTAGCAATACCTAACACTTGAAATCCAGCCATATCTAATAAGAGTTCATACAATTTTTGAAGGTCTCTATCGTCTTCAGCAATGAAAATTGTTGTTATTCTTCTCTCACCATTGATTTACTCAGCCCCGTTAAAATGCTAACTATATTAGCTTTATTAAAAATAATAATTTTTATATTCTAATAATACAAAACTAATATAGTAATTATAATATTTATGCTTTAACTTTTAAATTATAAGTTAGGAATAAAGATTTTGTACAATCTATTGAAAAACTTTGCAAAAATAATTGAAAATTATTATCGATAGTTTTTTTTGCACTTTAAATTTACATGATATTAAACATCTCATAGAAATCAAGAAAGGTGGAGAAAAAAATTTCAAAACTAGCATCTGAGGATAAATCCACTACTAAAGAACAAGAGTCCATTACAAAAAATATAGAAATTATACCAGATCAATTAATACTTAAATGGAACTTCCAAAATGTAGATAAAAAACTCACATATGATATAAAACGATGTATAGGATGTTCTTTATGTAAAATTGTTTGTCCAGTTGATGCCATTGAGTTGGGACCCATTCCTGATATTGCTCAAGAAAAAATAGATAAAAGTAATCCTAAAATACTAATCGATCATGAAAGATGTTGTTATTGTATGTTATGTGCAATAGTGTGTCCTAATAATGCATTTCATGAAAATATAGAACCAGAAGGTCAGATTAACCTTGATGAATTTCCAACGATTGGAAAATTTTACAAGATAGATTTGGAAAAATGCATCGAAGATAAAAAAATTGAAATCTGTAAATTGTGTTTAGATATCAGAGAGAGAAATAATATTAAAGAATATTATAGAATCGCAAAAGAGTGTCCTACCAAATGCTTTCAAATTGATTCCCCAATTCAAGGGGAAGTCATTATAAAAAAGAATATGTTACACAAATGCACTCCAGAAAATTGTAAAGCTTGCATTAATATTTGCCCTACGGAATCTTTTTTTATTCCAGAAAGTGCTGAAGATGTCAAAAAATATGGTAAAATTGCCTGTAACGAAGAGGAATGTTTTTATTGTGGAGCATGTGAAAATTCTTGCCCTGATGATTTAATAATAGTCAATAGAAAAGAAGTAATTATACACGATCCAAAAAAAAAGGGGAATTATCCCTGGATTCAAGGTTGGATAAATAGTATAAAAGAAATAATTCAGAAAAGATTAATTCAGGGCAAACAACAAATAGAAATCCCTATTATTGCAGAAGAAGTTGAAAAAGTAAAAGAAAGAATAGAAGAAGCAGTCCCTCAGTTATCAAAAGAAGATAAAAAAAAATTATATGAACTAAACGAGAAAATTCAATCTTTCCTGAGTTCTCCAAAAATAAGATATTGGATTAAGGATAAAAAAACTGAAAAAATTACAAAAGAACTTAATAAATTCTTAAATACGTAATTGTAATTAAATTCTTATTTATAATTCTGAGTTCCGTATCTATTTCTTCATTTTAAATATTAGGACAGCAAGTACCAGAAAAACCAGGGTTAAGAGAAGCATTATTAGAAAATCCATGTAAAACATATCTAAACCAAAACCATTAATCATAATTGCTCTACTAATCCTAATTGAATACGTCATCGGGATAAAATATGAAATATATTGAAATATCAATGGAAATGAGTTGATTGGAAAGATAAATCCTGAAAAGAACATTGAAGGTATTAGAAGTAATGGAATGAATTGAAATGCTTGGAGCTCGCTTTGGGCAAAAGCAGAGGCAAAAATCCCTAATCCAACGCATGACATTGCATAAATAAAGAGGATAAAAAATAGCAAGAAAATATTTCCAAGAATATGGATTTGGAAAAATACTACTGAAATTAATAGTAAAAGAGCACTTTGGACTAACGCAATTAATGAATTTCCCAATAAATACCCTAACATTATTTCAGTCTTTGAAGTCGTTGTTGCCTTAACTCTATACAATGTTCCTGTCAATTTTTCTTTAGTAAATCCCCCCGTAACTGTTAAAATCATGAATAAGAAAAGAGCAAAACTGAGAATTCCAGGCCCAAGAGAATCAATTGGTCTTAAATCTGGATCCCCTGCGATATAATTAAGATCTAATTCTAAATGAGATTCCTCACCTGAAATCTCAAGTAATACTTTTCCAATAACTTCAGAGAGTGCACCTATTACGGAACTTATCGTCTGTTGATCACTTCCATCTAAATATGTTGATATTTGAATATTTTTTGAAAAATTCGGCATATTTTCCGTAAAGTTTTCAGGAATAACGATTAGAGCATAATAATCGTTCCCTCCATAAATTTTTGGAATCTCTTCTGAAAGATTAAAAGTAGTTGAATTTAACAAATGAATATCTACTCTATCGTCTTCCTCAAGGTTTTCTATGAAAACTTCAGAGAATTTTGTGTCATTATAACCCAAATAAGGTATTCCCTCTCCACCCTCATCCAAATTAACAATTTTAATAGGTACATGACTTACTGGTCGTCCAAAAGCATATCCAAAAAGTAACATCAAGAAGATAGGCATCATAATGAGTAAACCTACCGTCCGTTTATCATGTATTAATGCTTGGAGATTCTTCCTAGTAATTGCTACAATTCTTCTAAAACTAATACTCATGCTTTTGAACCTCCTAACATTTTCTTCTCCATCTCTGGATGGGTATAATAGATAAAAACTTCCTCCATATTTGGTAGTTTTTCAAGATTTTTGAGTTTTTTAACATTCTCCATCAAATCTCTAGGTGTTCCAGAGATTACTATCTTTTTATTCATCAAACCAATTCGGTCACAATTAATTGATTCTGCTAAATAATGAGTGGTAATGAGAATTGTGACTCCATCCTCTTTTGAAATTTTCTTAAAGTAATTCCAGAATTCAATTCTTAGTTCAGGATCAACTCCTACAGTAGGTTCATCTAAAATTAAAATTTCTGGTTTGTGGAGTAGCGCAACTGCTAGGGAACATCGCCTTTGCATCCCTCCTGAGCAATTAGAAATTACCCTTTTTTTATATTCTGTAAGTTCAATCAATTCAAGAACTTCTTGGATACGAGAATGAAGAACAGGTTTTGGAATTTTATATAAGTTGCCAAAGAATTTTAGATTTTGCTCAACTGTCAGATCTGAATATAGGGAAAGATCTTGGGGCATAAAACCAATTTTAGGATACACCTCATTTATTTTTTTAGGGATTTCTTTTCCATCAATTGTTATTTTAGCTCCTGGATCTGGATCTAATATATCTAGTAATGTTAAGATAGTTGTCGTTTTTCCTGAGCCATTAGGTCCAATAAGCCCAAATATTTCACCTTTTTGAATATTAATATTGAGATCCTCTACAGCCTTGAAATTTCCAAAAGATTTTGAAAGATTTGAGATATTAATCATATTTTGTCATGCAAAAATACTAAGTTTGACACTTTTACTGAAAAAAAAATTATATTATTATTTAGAGTAAATGAGAAATTTAAAGCTTTCCTTGATTTCTAAAAAGGATATTTTAAAAAACATAGAAAAATCTAAAACAATAAATATCAAATTAAAAAGATTATTAATGAAAAAATGACGAATATGTGTTATGTTTTTAAATAAATTTTCTGATTGGCCAAACAATAAAAAAATAAAACAATTACTTATCTTTAGCGTAATTCTTTTATTAGTGATTTATCCCATAATGTCATATTTTTTTACTGTCTCTTATCCTGTGAGTGCTTTTGAAAGCCAACTTTCCTTTAGTGGAGAACTTATTAAAGAATATAATACTAATGCTGATATTAATTTATATAAAATTGCTAATATCTTAGACTATTTTTTTATACTCAGTTATGGTGGCATTTCTTTTTCTCTCGGAGTAATTATCGCACGTAAATTTAAGGAGGAAATAATATGGAGGAAAATTGGGCTCATCATGATACCCCTTACAATTATCGCACCTTCTTGTGATGCGATAGAAAATATTTTTATCCTGCTCATGCTTAGCGATCCATTAGAATTTCCAAATGTCTGGGCTATAATCCATTCCTTTTTTGCTCTATTAAAATATATAATAATGTTTATTGGATTTGGATGGATAGCTACTGCATTGATATATTTAGTATTCATTCGAAAATCTCACAAAATATAATAGATCTGACTTATTTTTAATTTTAAATCCTTTGGGATCATATTAAATGTAGTGATGATATTTAGATTATTCAAATATCCTTTGGGATCATATTAAATTTAGTGATGATATTTAGATCATTCAATTATTCCATTTCTTTATGCTATTTTAAAGTATTGATTCCAAACTTCCATATATTTATCATACCACTCGTCAAGCTTACGGAACATGCCTTTAAAGTGCTGTCCCTGCCCTCTTAATACGGTATCTCCATTCCTTTCTTGTAATAAAGCTTTCCATCTTTTATGTTTGGCTTTATATTTTCGAATAAACTCGGGAAATTGCTTAGAATTGTGTCCAAACACACGATAATCAAGTACTCGCTGTGCCCCTCTCTCTGTCATCATATGCCTTTTAAACGAAGGATAATATGTATATTTTCTGTGAAATGACTCGAGCAAATTATTCGTGCTTGCTAAGAATGGATCTCTTTGGTGGGCAATTATTTTCGGCGACCACTTCTCTAACTGTTTAAACGCTTTTTTTAATCTTGAAACCCTTTTTGTGTGTAATTTTTGAATACTATTCCGTAATATCTCTAATTTAATGTACAATTCTGTTTCTGTATTTGAATCAATTACCTGATAAAATTGTTTTAATAACCAATTCCATTCTTTTGGAAGTGGTTTAGAAGAGTTTGATGACATTCCCACAAAAACTTTTACATGTCGAGCCATAATCCATTTTACATGAGTAATACAATTCTGAAGCTTTACATTCTTAAAACTTCTTGTCTTAAATAACACTCCCAAATTTGTAGAGCAATCCTTAACCATTCCCTTTATATTTAAAATAGCACCCTTTCTTCCTTCCCTTAAAACTTTCATTCCTACATCTCTTCCCATATTTTTCGTGATTCTTGCAACGGGAACGAATTTTGTGTTAAGATCAACGGTATCTATTGTATATCTTTTCTTTCCAGCGATTCTCATATGTATCTCATCATAGCCCCAGTACCCACTGGAGGGCACTGGAATGTTTTTCAAAAGCTCTCTAAGGTTACTAGAAATCTCATTTATCCATCTAACGATTGTAGATTTAGAGATTTTTATTCCAAAATCTATTTTAAAGACTTTTTGAATTTGAGGAGGGGTTAATCCCTCCATATAATGCTGTCTCGCTCGAAATTTAAAGTTCTCATGATAATTACAGTTTTTTGGAGCCAATCTGGAATAATTGGGATTAATTTCACCACAATTTGGACAGCGCTTACGTAATATCCGAAATTTGCGTGTTCCTTTCCATTTATCCAAAATAACTTTCCATATATTTTCCCCATTTCTCACTAAACGTGAGCCACATTGAAGACAATGTGTTTCCTTAATTTTAATTATCTTATTTTGTTCTAAAATGATTGCATAAGATTGATCTTGTTCATGGGAGGAATATTGCTTTTTGTCGATTATTAACTCATTAATTTTTTGTGTAGGGAAATATTTAATAAGTGTGGTTTGTTCTATCTTAATGGGAGCTAAATTTTCTCTTATTTTTGTTAGTCGCATAATTAAATTAAGGGAAAAGCTCCTAATAAACTTCTCCTTTTAATATAAAGATTCATTGAAAGAAATTGACCCCAATACTTATTATTTCCATTGGAAATAAAACATCATACTAAATTGGCTATATTTTTATATCAAGTGGACCTCAAATCACTGAATTTGGTATGCAATCTATCCTTTTTCTTTAAATAATTTAAGTTATAAATAGGTTAACTTAAGCATATAGTTTTGCATAAATAAAAGGAAATGATTGGATGATTATAAAAACCAAAGTAAAATCTCAAAAAAAGGATAATAAAAGAATTATTATTGCTTGGATACAAAAACATAAAGATTTTGATATGGATCTTCAGGAACTTTTGAATTTTTTTAAAGATCAAGTAAAATATACCTTAATCAATAGAATCCATCAATATTATAAAATTACCTCCAATAATCCCGCTATTATGTTTTCACTTATTTCCTCTATACACGATATAATTGCTGAAAGCTATTTCAATACCAAAGAATCAATCGAACTTCAAGAATCAGTAAATTTTTAGTAATAAATTAAAAATGGGAGGGGAGGGATTTGTTCGGAATACCCGAAACAGGAATTTCGTTGAACCCCCGACCCCTTGGTCCCAAACCAAGATTCACGCCGTAGAGGGGAGCTCTACAGTATCATACCAGTCTAGACCACCCTCCCTTTAATAATTGGGCTTTTCTTTTCAAAGGTTTAATAAAATTCTTACTTTAAAAGTAGGTCTTACTTCTTTAAATCATGATATAAATTCTAATAGTTATATAATACAAACAATAAAAATTAAAATATTTTTTCAATTTACGTTTTTTTTTTCAGCAAAAGAAAATATCCTATTTTTTTCTCAGAGGGAGTGTAAAATAAAATTTTGATCCTTTATTTCGACCTTCAGATTCTACCCATATTTCTCCACCATGTAATTCAACTATTTTTTTTGAAAAATACAAGCCCATTCCCGTACCCTCCGTGCCAATATCCCAACCTTGACCGTATCTTTCAATTTTTCCGAATTGCTTAAAAATCTTTTTTCGTTCCTCTTTAGAAAGACCAATTCCGTTATCTTGAACAGACACAATTACATAATCCTTAATATTTTTAGCTTGAACTCTAATTTCTCCATATGGAGGTGTGTATTTAATAGCATTAATGATTAAATGAGTAATAACTTCATAAATTCTCTCCTTCTCAAAATTAAGAACTAATTTTTCTGGAATGTCTAACTTTATAAAATGATTTCTTGTCTTTGCTAATCCTCGTAAATCTTTAATGCAAAACCTAATTAGAAATGATAAATCTTCATTTCTTGGTTGAAATTGGTATTTACCTGAATCTAACAATGTTGTTTTTAGAAGTTTGTTAATGATTGTTTCAAGTCGTTCTGTACCTTGTCTTATCTCCTGGAGAATTGAAAATACATCATTATCCAATTTTTCTTTATATAATTCTAATATAAGTTCAGTAAATCCTTTGATTGAAATAAGAGGTGTCTTTAATTCATGCGAAGTCCTCTCAAGTAATTCTGTTTTTAATTGATTAATTTCTTTCAAATCGCTCTCTGCTTTTTTTCTTTCCGTTATATCTCTTATTATTGCCATTATATATTTTTTGTTTTCTAGCTTAAAACTACTTAACGAAATCTCTGTATCAAAGAGAGTTCCATCTTTCTTCATATGTTTCCAATAGAATCTTTGAGGTTCCCCTAAAAGAGCCTTTTCAATAAATTCATTAGCTTTTTTTATTGAATCTTTTCCATCTGGTTGTTTTAAGGGTGAAATTTTCCAGGGAGGAATTCCAATTATCTCATCTTTATTATTATATTTAAATAATTTTACAAAAATATCATTACAATCAACAATATTTATCTCATCAATTATTGCAATAGGGTCATTAGCCCCATTAAATATCATACGATATTTTTCCTCAGACTCTTTTAATTTTTGCTCAGCTATTTTTCTTTCAGTTATATCTGATGAGAATCCAATAATACCCTTTATTTCACCCTTTTCATTAATACATGGGATTTTATTTGTGTTTACCCATCTTGGCCCCTGTTTTGTCTCCCAATGTTCTTCTATATTCAATTTAGGTTTTCCACTTCTAATTACTTCTAAATCATCATTCCAGTAGGCTAGTGCATGTTCTTTTGGATATACATCAAATAAATTTTTATTTTCTAGTTCCTTTTTTGTCATTTCATGAGCTTCAGCAAGATATTTATTGACTCGAATAAAATTATTTTCTGTATCTTTATAAAAGATTAGTCCTGGAACTCGATCCATTATCATCTCTAATTCTTCACTTATTTTTTTATAATTTTTCTCTGATTCTATCAATTTTTTTTCTGAGATTTTGTATTCAGTAATATCACTAATAAATGCAAAAGCTCCTTTGAATTTCCCAATATAATCAAAAATAGGTGCTGTTTCTAATCTTGTATATATTTTAGAACCATCTTTTCTTAGAAATTCAAAATCGTGTTGTTCTTTTATTCCTTGTTCTCTTCTATTCAAATATTTTTTAGCTAGAATAAATTCATGCTCATCCATAAATTCAAATAAATGTTTGCCAATCATTTCATCAAGATTGTAGCCTAACATTTCACTCATTTTTCTATTTACGTATGTTGTATTGGCATTCTCATCAATTGCCCATATCCCTTCTTGAGCATTCTCAATAAACATCCGATATTTTTCTTCAGATTCTTTTAATTTTTGCTCAACTAACTTTATTTCTGAAGTTTTTCTCAAAACACTTACTAGTCTTGTTTTGTTTTTTATTCTTACTAGGGAACCTTTACTTTGAACGGGAACATAATGACCTTTCTTATGTCTAATTCTAAGTTCTAGATTAATTATATTTTCTTCTGTTATAGCCTTTTCAAAAGTTTTCATGATAATTGGCCTATCATCTGGATAGGTATAACTAAATAAGCTATTACCAATTACTTCTTCAGGTTTATATCCAAAAACATCTTTAACTTGGGGGCTAACATAGCAAAAACTGCCTTCAAGATCAATTTCAACAATAATATCTAATAAATGATTTATAAGAAATTGATATTTTTCATTTGGATCTTTCAAAATACTATTGATATTAGACATAACTAACTTAGTCCCTTCAATAGATGTAGTACATTTATTCTGAGTTGAAAAAATTGGATGAAATGCTACGAATAATTTAGAAGTCACTTACTTATTTAATAATTAGTATATAACTATATATTGAGAACTTCTAATTGATACTTTTTTATTAAAATAATTATATATTTATTTAATTAGATATGAAAAGAACTATTGGATTATTAAAAATAGGAGAGATTAATCAATCTATATTATTTAAATTAAGGAAAAACCTTAAAAAATCATTTATAGGAGTTAATTTTTCTATTAGAATTATACAAGAAGCTATTCCATTAGACATAGTAGATTATAATCCGAATAGGAAACAATATAATGCTTCAAAGCTATTAACTAAAATTATTTATAATTTTCAAAATAGTCAGATCTTTAGGATTCTAGGGGTGATAGATGAAGATATTTATACTAAGACTTTAAATTTTGTATTTGGTTTAGCAATAAACCCAAAAATTAGAGACACTGAAATACCTATCGCTGCGTTAATCTCGGTTGCAAGACTTAGAGAAAGTTTTTATAGAAGAGCTGAAAACAATGTTGTTTTTAAACAAAGATTATTAAAAGAAGCAATTCATGAACTTGGACATACTCTTGGTTTAAAACATTGTAATAACTTTTGTATAATGCGATTTTCAAATACGTTAATAGATACGAATAATAAACCTTCTAAATTTTGTGAATCTTGTCAAAAAAAATTAAATGTTTTTTGTAAGAATTTCTAAATCTTTTTTAAAAAACGTTTTTCATAAGTATTGAATAGATCTTCACTGATTTTAATTATCTTCTTATGATCTTTAACTAATTTTATTAATTCAGCGGGAATATTTTCCAATCCAAAGTAAGCACCAGCTAAACTTCCACCAATTGCACCA